>NZ_JAVAYD010000013.1:0-93624 GCF_041954735.1 Microbacterium sp. LS_15
ATAAGGGGCGGCACCGCCGCAGAGCCCGGCCAGATCGCCCCCCTCGTCCTGTTCCCCGGCGACCCGCTCAGGGCGAAGTGGATCGCCGAGACGTTCCTCGAAGACGCCGAGCTCTACTCCGAGACCCGCGGGATGCTGGGATACACCGGCACCTGGGAGGGGCACCGCGTCTCGGTGCAGGGGTCGGGCATGGGGCAGCCGTCGATGGCGATCTACGCGAACGAGCTGTTCGACTCCTACGGGGTCGAGACGATCGTGCGCGTCGGCTCGTGCGGCGCCCTGACCGAGAAGCTCGCGGTGCGCGACATCGTCATCGCGAACGGCGCGTGCACCGACTCCGGCATCAACCGCGTGCGGTTCCACGGGCTCGACTACGCGCCCGTCGCCGACTTCGGTCTGCTGCGCGCGGCCGTCGAGGCGAGCGAGTCCGAGCCGATCGACTCCGCCGTGCACGTCGGCCTGCTCTTCTCGAGCGACCAGTTCTACAGCACCCGCCCCGAGCTCACCGAGCCGTTCGTGAAGCACGGCGTGCTCGGCGTCGAGATGGAGGCCGCCGGCCTGTACACGCTCGCCGCCTACTACGAGCGCCGCGCGCTGGCCATCTGCACGGTCTCCGATCACATCGTCACGGGCGAGGAGACCACCGCGCAGGAGCGCGAGCAGACGTTCGGCGACATGGTCCGCATCGCGCTGCGCGCCGCGACCGCGGTCTGAGGTCACGCCCTTTCGAATCGCTTGACTTGCAGATCTCCGGGCGTCGGAGCTGCAAGTCAAGCGATTCGAAAGCGGACGCGGGGATGAAAGGATCGAAGGATGCTCCTCGACCCGACGACCCTGGCTGACGGATCAGACGCGGATGCCGTCAACACGGCGTTCGTCGACTGGGTCGAGTCGACCGGCATCAGCCTCTACCCCGCGCAGGACGAGGCGCTGATCGAGATCGTGTCCGGCAACAACCTCATCCTCTCGACGCCCACCGGCACGGGGAAGTCGCTCGTGGCGGTCGGCGCCCACTACGCGGCCCTCGTCACCGGGCGCCGCTCGTACTACACGGCACCGATCAAAGCTCTCGTGAGCGAGAAGTTCTTCGCGCTCGTCGACGTGTTCGGCGCCGCGAACGTCGGGATGATCACGGGCGACTCGTCGGTGAACCCCGACGCCCCCATCATCTGCTGCACGGCCGAGATCCTCGCCAACCTCGCGTTGCGACAGGGACCGGATGCCGCGGTGCAGCAGGTCGTGATGGACGAGTTCCACTTCTACGCCGACCCCGACCGCGGCTGGGCGTGGCAGGTTCCGCTGCTCGAACTGCCGCAGGCGCAGTTCATCCTCATGTCGGCGACCCTCGGCGACGTCACGCAGCTCGCGTCCGACCTCACCCGGCGGACCGGCCGCGAGACGGCATCCGTCACGGGCGTCGAGCGCCCGGTGCCCCTGCACTTCTTCTACGAGGCGACGCCGATCCACGAGACGATCGACGACCTGCTGGGCACGGGGCAGGCGCCGGTCTACGTCGTGCACTTCTCGCAGGCGGCGGCCATGGAGCGCGCGCAGGCCCTGTCGAGCACCAAGGTCGCGACGCGCGAGCAGCGCGACGAGATCGCGGCGCTGATCGGCGGGTTCCGCTTCACCACGGCGTTCGGCAAGACGCTCTCGCGCTTCCTGCGTGCGGGGATCGGCGTGCACCACGCGGGGATGCTTCCGAAGTACCGCCGCCTCGTCGAGCAGCTCGCGCAGCGCGGCCTGCTGCGCGTGATCTGCGGCACCGACACCCTCGGCGTCGGCATCAACGTGCCGATCCGCACCGTGCTGCTCACGGCGCTGACGAAGTTCGACGGCACCAGGATGCGGCAGCTCAACGCGCGGGAGTTCCACCAGATCGCGGGGCGCGCAGGACGCGCGGGGTACGACACCGCCGGCACGGTCGTGGCACAGGCCCCCGAGCACGAGAGCGAGAACATCGCGGCGATCAAGAAGGCCGGCGACGACCCGAAGAAGAAGCGGAAGATCATCCGTAAGAAGGCTCCGGACGGGTTCGTGTCATGGGGCGAGCCGTCGTTCCGAAAGCTGATCGACGCGGAGCCGGAGACCCTGACCTCGCACATGCAGATCACGAGCGCCATGATGCTCAACGTGATCGCCCGCGGCGGCGACGTCTTCGCGAACATGCGCGCGCTGGTGTACGACAATCACGAGCCGCGCGCGCGGCAGCGCGAGCTGGCCCGACGCGCGATCGGGATCTTCCGCACGCTGCTCGAATCGGGCGTCGTGGAGCGCGCGCCCGACGGCGCCATCCGCCTCACGGTCGACCTGCAGCCCAACTTCGCGCTCAACCAGCCGCTGTCGCCGTTCGCGCTCGCCGCGTTCGAGCTGCTCGACCCGGATCCGTCCGCCGGCACGGGCACGGGCTCGTACGCGCTCGACATGATCTCGATCGTCGAGGCCACGCTCGACGACCCGCGCGCCGTGCTCGGGCAGCAGGAGTTCCTCGCGCGCGGCGAAGCCGTTGCGGCGATGAAGCGCGAGGGCATCGAGTACGACGAGCGCATGGAGCTGCTCGAAGAGGTGACGTATCCGAAGCCGCTCGACGAGCTCCTGACGGCGGCCTTCGAGACGTACAGCGCGGCGCAGCCGTGGATCCGCGATTTCGAACTGCATCCGAAGTCCGTCGTCCGCGACATGTACGAGCGGGCCATGTCGTTCGGCGAGTACGTCGCCCACTACAAGATCGCCCGCTCCGAGGGCGTCGTGCTGCGCTACCTGTCCGATGCGTACCGTGCAGCGTCGCAGACCATCCCCGAGGAGCTCAAGGACGAGGATCTGCGCGACCTCATCGAGTGGCTGGGAGAGCTCGTTCGCCAGGTCGACTCGAGCCTGTTGGACGAGTGGGAGGAGCTCGTGGCCGGCGTCCCGCAGGACCACGACGACGAGCCCATCGTGCCGCCGGCGCCCAAGCGCCTCACCGCGAACGTCCGCGCCTTCCGCATCCTGGTGCGCAACGAGCTGTTCCGTCGAGTGCAGCTCGCGGCCCGCGAGGATGTCGCGGCGCTCGCGGAACTCGACCCGTCGTTCGGCGCCGATGCCTGGTCGCACGCGCTCGACGGGTACTTCGCCGACCACGACGAGATCCTCACCGGCGCGAACGCTCGCAGCTCCCAACTGCTCCTCCTCACCGAGGGCGCGACGGAGTGGACCGTCCGTCAGATCATCGATGATCCGGCCGCCGACCACGACTGGGGCATCTCGGCGACCGTCGACCTCGCCGCCTCCGACGAGGAGGGCGCCGCCGTCGTCACCGTGACGGCGGTCGATCGGCTCTAGCAGCGCTGCGAGACCCATCAACGCGGAGGACCCGGTCGAGCCGATCGAGCGTCTCCCGCCGATGCGAGGCCACGACGACGGTCGCCTCGACCTCGACGAGCACCTGGGAGATCACCCGCTCCGTCGCCGGGTCGAGGCTCGCCGTGATCTCGTCCACGAGGAGGATCCGCGGTCTCCGGCACAGGGCCCTGGCGAGCGCCAGCCGGGCCCGTTGCCCCCCGGAGAGGCGGGCGCCGTGCTCGCCGATCTCGTCGTCGAGAGTGATCCACTCGCGCGCGCCGACGATCTCGAGCGCCCGTTCGAGCTCCTCGTCACCCCGGAGCGCGGAGCCGCGCCGCAGGTTGTCGCGGACGCTGCCATGGAACAGCCGGGCGTCCTGTTCGACCACCGCGACCGTGCGGCGGAGCTCGGCATCCGGAACTCGGTCCAGGCGATAACCGCGCCCCTCGTCGTCGACCAGTTCCACGACCCCCGCCGACGGATCCCAGAGGCGCGCGGCGAGCGCGATGACGGTGCTCTTGCCCGCACCGGACGCCCCGGCGAGGCCCACGTGCTCGCCCGGGGCGACCTCGGCCGACCATCCCTGCAGCACCCGGGTGCGGTCGTCGTACGAGAAGTCCACATCGCGCAGGCGCAGCCCGAGCGGCCCGTCCGGCAGCGGCACCGGGTCGGTGACGGGGGCGACCACGGGTGCGCGGCGGAGTCCGGCGTCCACCCTGGCCGCACTCGCGACCAGCGGATGCAGTTCCGACAGCGTGTGCGCGGCGTCGGCGATCGCCGCGACCCCGGCGACGGCGAGCGCGACCACGGCGGGGAGCAGGGAGGCGGTGCGACTGTCGCCGACCCCGTCGTTCACGAGGGTCGCGGCGATGACGCCGATCACCACGCCGGTCAGGGTGAGTTCGCGCGTGCCGTCGACGACGCGGGCGACCAGTTCGCGACGATGGGCCGTCACGGCCGACCGGCGGGTGCCGGCCGCTGCTTCGTCGATCACCCGCCGCTGCAGACCGTAGGAGAGCACCTCGCGGAGGGCCCCGAGGGCGTCGACCAGACGCTCGGACTGCTCCTCGCGCTCCGCCTGCTCGTCCGCGCCGATACGACGGGAGGGGCCCGCACCGAGCCAGGCCGTGAGTCCGACGAGCGCCGCGCCGGCGACCATCACGAGCGCGGCGGGGGGCATGAGCGCGAGTGCCGCACCGAGCGCCGCGAGGAACAGCGTCAGTGAGGCGCCGATCTGAGCCAGGGTGTGCGCGTAGAAGAACTCGAGCTTCTCGATGTCGGTCATCGCGACGGCCGCCGCCCGGCCGGAGTGCTCGCGGCGGCGACCGGGAACGCTGCGCGCGTACGCGTCGAACAGTGCGACCCGCAGTCGGGCGAGCACGCGGTAGGCGAGCGCGTGCGAGACGTCCATCTCGCGCCAGGTGAGCAGCGTGCGCAGCAGCACGAGGAGCACCATCGCGAGCCACCACGGCGCCGACGGCACCGCGCCGTGCACCACGGCGCCGCCGACCCCGAGCGCCGCGAGCACGGCGATCGCCGACAGCGCGAGCAGGCTGGTCGTCGACAGCGCGAACGTGCCGAGGATGCCGCGCCACTCGGGACGCAGCGGCGGGACGAGTCGGGCGAGCACGCGCACCGTGCCGCCGGTCACGACGACACCTCCACGAGTGCGCCCCCGTTGAGCGCATGCACACGGGTCACGCGGCGAAGCGCTTCGGGACGGTGGCTGATCATCAGCACGATCCGGTCGGCCGCCACTCGTGCGAGGGTCTCGGCGACCACCTCGGCGCTGCGGTCGTCGAGAGCGCTCGTCGGCTCGTCGACCAGGAGCACGGGACGCCGCGCCAGCAGCGCGCGGGCGAGCGCGAGCCGCTGCCGCTGCCCTCCCGACAGGCTCGCTCCGGCCTCGGCGACCGGGGCGTCGAAGCCGCCGGGGAGCGCGAGGATCTCGTCGAGCACGCCGGCCGCGGCGCAGGCCTCCACCAGCTCGCGCTCACCGGCGCCGAACAGGTCGATGTTCTCGCGCACGGTCGCGGAGAACAGCACCGGACGCTGCGAGACCACGGCGATGTCGGCGACGCTCAGCGGACGGCCGTCGAGCGCGATCGTCCCGCTCGCCGGCGGCAGGAAGCCGAGGATCAGGTCGAACAGCGTCGACTTCCCCGCTCCCGACGGTCCCACGATCGCCTGAACCGCTCCGCGCGTCGCCCGGAGGTCGACGCCGTCGATCACCGCACGCTCGGCACCCGGATACCTGTACGAGAGTCCGGAGATCACGAGCTCGGATCCGGCGGGTGCGGGCCGCCGCGCGGCATCCAGCGGGGAGCTGACGTCGCCAGCGGGAGCCGTGGCGAAAGCACCGAGAGCGCGCAGCCCCGGCACCGCCGTGAGACCGAGGAAGCCCGCGTGCCAGTGCCGGGAGAGCTCGCGCACCGGACGGAACACCTCCGACGACAGCAGCAGCAGCACGTACACCTCGACGGTCGTGGCGCGCCCCGAGAGCACGTCGACGATCGCGACGGCCGCGGCGACGACCACTCCGGCCTGCACGGCGAAGTCCGTGATGGCCGTCTCGGCGAGCGACGAGCGCATGACCCGCTCGGTCGCGCGACGCAGCGCCTCCGACCGCGTCTGCAGTCGCTCTCGGGTGCCCGGCACGTCACCGAGGGTGCGCAATGTCGACATGCCGCGCAGCGATTCGAGCATGTCGCCGCTCAGCTCCTCGTAGCTGTCCCAGTGCGAGAAGCCGCGGCGCGACAGCATCCGCTTCCAGACCAGGGGCCCGAGCACCGCGAGCAGCACCGCGAGGGCGAGGAAGGAGGCGACCACCGGCGACACGAGGGCGAGCAGCACAACGACTGCGGCGCTGCCGACGACGAGCTGCACGACCGCCGGGATGTACTTCGCGACGTAGGCCTCGGTGCCGTCGATGCCGTCGCCGAGAGCGAGCCTGGTCGACCCGTCGCGCAGCGTCGCATCGTGCAGACGCCCCGGAACGAGCACCGCCGCCACGGCCCGCGTGCGCAGACCCTCGCGCACGCGCCCGCCGAGACGCGTCGAGGCGTCGCCCTGCGCGAGGCCCAGGAGCAGCCGGACCACGCCGATCCCGAGGATCGCGCCGAGTCCGGCGAGCGCTCGTCCGCCGTCGCCGTGCACGAACGCCGCCAGCGCTGTGGCGAGGGCGAGGGCCTGCAGCACATGCGTGGTGAAGACGAGGAGCTGGAGGGAGATGCCGGCGGAGAGGATACGCGGGTGACGCGCGGCCTCCCGCCAGAGCTCGGGCACGATCATCATGGGCGGTCTCCGGGGACGTCGAGGAAGGCGAGAGCATGGAAGGTCCAGCGGTCGGCGGCGGCGGGGAAGCCGGACACCGCGCGGCTGCGCAGGCCCTGCAGTGCCGCGGCGTAGGTGAGGCGGGCGGCGGCGAGGTGCCCGCGCCAGAGCGCGGCGGCCATCTCGGCGGGCGGGGCGGTGACCGGCGCCGACCACGAACGGATCGACGCGGCCCCGCGCACCCACCCCTGGCCGGAGGCGCGTGCTATCCGCTCGACGCGGGAGGCCGGGCGACGGCGCACCTCGCCCGAGAGGAACTGCTGCGGCGACGGCGACCGGCGCCGGGCGAGAGCATGCACGGCGTCGGGTCGCAGCGTCGGCCGCTCCGGGATCTCGACCGCGACGAGGGGGATCTCGGGGGCGAGTCCCCGATCCGTCCAGCGCTGCGCGTCGGCACCCGCAGGCACCCCGAGCAGCGCGCGCAGTGCCGCGGAGGGGCCGTGGGTCACGGCATCCGCTCGACCGTCGAGAACGAACTCCGCGGCGGCGAGAGCGTAGGCGGTGTCGGCGATCCACAGCGGCCAGGCCCGGTGCCGGTAGCGTCCGAACGAGCGGCCGGGCTGCACCGCGAACACCAGCCGCGTCGCCGTGGTCGGCGTCTCGAGGCCCCACCCCGCCGCTCGTTCCGCAGCGGGGTCGCGGCGTCGGGCGACACCGTGCTCGTGGTCGAACACCCAGCGCTCGCGGTCCACGACCAGATGCGTCTGCACCGGATAGCAGCCTCCGGCCGAGGGCACGGGACGACGACGGATGCCGGTCGCTGCGCCATCCGCCGCGCGATGGAAGTCGCCCGGACGCCACAGCGCATCCAGCAGTGCGCGCAGCGCAGGGTCGAGCACGCTCGCCTCTGCTCCCGCCCTCCGCCAGTCGTTCACGCGGGGTCCGGGAGGACGCGGGGCACCGGGATGCTCGGGCGTGAGCGCGCGTGCGAGCGGATCGCCGAGATCCGCTCGCTCGCTCATCCGTCGAGGAGTCATGGTCGTCCGTTCACATGTGCGGCGCAGGCAGGAGCGTGACATCGTCGGGGCCGCCCGTCCACGTCGTGCGCCATCCCCGCTGCGCGGCGGCCTCGCGGAACCGCGGCATCCCGAGATACGAGAACGCGGCCGGCGCGTTGGGAACCAGGCCCGTGACGATCGTGCGCACCACCCGCAGCCGGGTGCGGCGCACATCGGAGGTCGTGAGGTCGCGCGTGAGCACCCGGTGACCACCGCGGCGGAGACGTCGGTGCACCTCGGCCATCGTCACGGCTGGCACGGCGCTCAGAGGCCGCACGCCCAGCACCGGGTCGGTGAACCGGCGAGCCTCGCTGTGCACCGCGGGGTCGAGCCACACCTGCACATGCGCCCCCAGGTCGATCACGTTCTGGCAGTGCGGACCGGCCGCCACGAGGTAGTCGGCGTCCGGGCGGAAGTCGAGCATGAGCCCCTTCGCCATGACCCCGGCCTCGACCGCGCGGAACACCCAGCCGTCGGCAGCCGTGCATCCCTGCGTGTAGATCCAGGTGTGCACGGCTTCGAGCACGGCCTTGCGCGCGGCCTTCGCCGGATCCAGCGCGACCGAGAATCCCGCGGCGTAGAGTCCGCGCTCCTCGTCGTGCACGAGCGCGGCGATCGCGGGCGCGAACTCCGTCGGCATGGCGACGAGATGCACACGCAGGCTGCTGCCGCGCAGGTCGTCGAGCAGGCCGGGCACGGTGGCCGGGTCGATGCCGAACGTCGGGCCGTCGAGGTGCCACCACACCTCGAGAGCGTCGCGTTCGATCACCTCGAGCACGCCCCGGTCGCGGGCGTCGTGGTGGCCGGCGCCGGTCGCGATGCCGGCGTAGTTCAGGTGGTGCGTGCGCGGCAGGTCGCGGAAGCGGGACTGGCGCCAGTTGAGGTGCACGAGGGCGTCGGGCAGCCAGACCCCGAGGTCCTGCTCGTCGCGGCACAGCGCCCACAGCGTGCGGGTGTCTGCATCGAGCCGGCGGTAGGCGAAGTCCGGGCGTGCGAGCTGCCAATCGGCGAAGCGCGGCAGCGCGTCGAGGTCGATCAGGTGCTCCCCGTCGGCCTGCAGCTCTGCGGCGCTCGCGATGCGGAGGTCGTCGGGCGCGAGGTGCTCGGGCAGCCAGTTGCCGCAGTAGCGCTCCACTCCCTCGCCCACCGCCGCGATCCATGCCTGGTCCACGTCGCCGAACGATGTGCCGAGCGACACCCGGTCGGCGGGCCACTCGCCCAGGGCCCTGGCATCCGAGACCGACGCGGTGAGCGCGAGGTAGCGGTGCGGGGCTCCGGGCGGATGCGGCACCTCGCGCACCGAACGGATGATGCCGGTCTCGGTGTCGACGAGCGCCTCCACGGGCAATGTCGTGTCGTGCGGGGTCATGCTGTCCTCTCGTGCTGCCAGCGGCCGGTGAGCGGGTCGAACGCCGACCGAGAGCGGTGCCCCGCCGGGACGCGGTGACGCACCGTGTCGACGCCCGAGGGCAGCCCGGCGTGCGCGAGCCAGGCGTCGAGCACACCGCCGATCCCTCCGGAGTCGCGCAGCCGCGCGCGCACCTCGTCGTCGGCGATGTCGGCCCCGAGCCGGTGCCCCCAGGGTCCGTCGACCAGGTGCACGTCGCCGCTCCACGAGGCCGCGAGGCGTCCGGCGTCGTCGTGGAAGAAGTCGTCGTCGCCGCGCACGAGCAGCAGCGGTGCGTCGATCGCGCCGTAGGCACGCGGGAGGTCGAGCGGCGGCGCCGCCCACAACCGTCGCCATCCGGCGAGCACGGTCGGGGCCCAGCCCCACTCCTCTGCCGCACGATGCACGCCGACCTCGGCGGCATGTGCGACCCTGCCGACCAGCTGCTCCTCCGTGAGCGGCGTGTGCGACCGCGGACCACGGCCGTGCTGGTGCCACCACCCGATCCGGTGGTAGAGCTGCGGCCTGCCGTCGGCATCCCACGCGGTCTCGGAGAGCCCCAGCGCCGGCACCATCAGCACGAGCGCCTCGACCTCGATCTCGCGCGCGGCCTCGAGGGCGGCGTGCGCGTCGTACGATCCACCCGAGAGCACGAGAGGGAGTCCCCGGCTCTCCGCGCGGATCGCCTCGACGACCGCGCGCCCATCGTCGCGTTCGGCGAGATACGGATTCCACTCGCCATCGGACGCGTGGCGCCCGCGTACGTCCTGCACGAGGCAGCGATAGCCGCGGCGCGCCCATGACCTCGCCGTGTCCCCCTGCCGCCAGGCGCCGTACGGGGTGCGCAGCACGACGACGCCGCGTGGCACGGCCGGCTCCCAGATCCAGCCGCGCAGGGCGATGCCGTCGTCGGCGAGGCACACATGCGGGCGGGCATCGCGCGGCGGGGTCATCGGCGCGCCCTCGGGTGCGCGGCGGGGTAGGCGAGCACGGGATGCTCGGTCACCCGGCCCAGCGCGGGCACGAGCTTCCACAGCGTGGTGCGAAGATCGGCGAGGGCCGGGGCATCCTGCGCCCAGGCGAGGGTCATCGTGAGCACGCGCGCGGTCACGAGGGCGACGGTCGGGGCGTCCAGCGGATGCTCGGATGCGGGGCCGTGGCCGTGCCACGCCTCGACGGCGCCCGGTGCGGTGCTCGCTGCGACCCGACGCCTCGACACGTGCGTCGCGGTGGCGTCTGCCGGATCGAGCGCGAGCGGGTCGACGAGCACGCATTCCCCCTCGCGGTACACACGCAGGCGAGCGGCGCCAGGCGCGGGGAGATCGTCGAGCACGGCGCGGTCGTGACGCTCGTCGGCGCCGTCGGCGACCGAGACGAGCAGGGCGGTGTCGTCCAGGACGGCGGGCTCATCCAGTGCCGCGGCCGAGGCCGCCCTGGTCACACGCGCACCCCAGTCCTCCAGCGCGCGGGCGATCTCCTCCGCGAGCACCCCCGTACCCACCACCCCGACGTGCCGGCGGGCGGCGGGCCAGCGGCGCTCGTCGTCGCGGCGCTCCCGCTCCTGCACCTCGAAGACCAGGCGGCGGAGGTAGCCGGATGGAGCGGTGTCGGCGGCGAGTTCGTCGTGCAGCGTCGCGGGCGGGGAGTCGAGTGCGACGTGGTGGCCGGTGCGGAGACGGAGCAGCGGCGGTGCGCCGTCGACCGCGACGACGTGGGCGCCGGTGGACGGCAGGGGGCTGATGCGGGGGGCGCGATTCATTCGGGTCTTTCCGGTGGTCCCGGCCGGGCGTGGAACGCCCGGCCGGGGAGGTCGCGCCGCAGGACGCGACCTCGGTGTCACTCGAAGGGGTTCTCGACGAGCGCGTTCGAGTGGGTCGCCGACAGATGTGCCAGCTGCTCGGTCTCTTCGATCTCGGACAGGATCTGCTTGTCCATTTCCTTCTCCTTCTCTCTGCGTCCGCCTCGCGGGTGCGAGGCGGGGTTCACGATGTGAACACGACCGACTTTAATGAGAATGATTCTCAATATCTACTAGGATCGTCGACATGATCCTCTCGATCCCCCTCCTCGCCGCTGACCACCGGGCCGGAACCGTGTTCGCGATCACCCCCGGCTCTCGGCGTGTCGCCGCCCCGCACGCCTGGCTCGCCGAGCATGCCGGCGCGCTGCGGCTCCCCACCGGAGACCACGGCGACTGGGCCTTCGCCGACGACCGGGGCGGCGCGCTGGTCGTCGCCGGGCGCGAGGGGATTCGACGGATCCCGATCGCGATCCCCGCCGAGCACCTCGCCGCCGCCCCCGACGGCCGCCACATCGTCGTCACCCCGGGGCTGGGCGAGAACGCGGAGGCGTGGAACGACGTCGTCACCGTCGTCGACCTCGCCGACGACTCCTCCGTGCGCTTCCGCACCCGCGTCGGCGAGCCCGGCGTCGTCGTCGTGCCCGATCGCGTCACCGGAGAGCCGACGATCGTGCTGCGCCACCGCGAGCCCGGCGCGATCGAGGCCGTGCGGCTCACCGACGCGCTCTCCCTCGGCGCACACGTTCCCGTGCTGCGCGGAACGCTGTGCGACGACCTCGCCGACGACGGTCACGGCGACGTCGTCGATCACGGATCCGGCGTCCTCGCCGTCGCCACCGGTCGCGGCCTCGAGCGGTTCGCGGTCGACGACGGCGTGCCCGTCGCGCTCGGCGTGCTCCCCTGGCCCGTCGAGGGCCGAGCCTTCTTCCTGCGCCGCGCCGCCGACACGGGGCATGCGACCGGCGTGCTCCGCGGCGGGTCCGCCGACCCCTCGCGCTGGCCCGAGTGGACGAACGCGTTCGCCGAGATCGACCTGCACACCGGCGCCTCCCGCAGTGTGCCGCTGCCGCCGGGCCTCGTGTTCCGCTTCGCGCTCGCCGCCGGCATCGCCGCCGCGGCCGTGATCCACCCCGACGGCGACGCGCTCGTCGTCGTCGACCGCGACCGGGCGCGGGTCGCGCGCACCGTGCCGCTGCCGCCGCTGACCTCGCCACCGCAGCCCGGACGGATGCCGTGGGATGCGGTGGACGGACGCCCGGCCCAACGACGCGCCGTGGCGATCGACCCCGCCACGGGCGTCATCGCCGTGACGGCCGGCGGCGACGCCGCGATCCACCTGATCGACGGCGACCGTGTCGAGACGATCGAGATGCCGACGCCCATGGACGAGGGCGGGCACCTGCTGTGGCCGGGGGGATCCGGCGCGTTCACGGATCCGGTGGGCCGATGAGCGCGCTCCGCTCCTCGCTCGACGCCGCACTCGCCCGGCACGAACGCCACGGCCGGCCCGGTCTGCCGGTGCGCGGATTCGCGCTCGACCGAGCCCCGGGGCGTCCGCTACCCGGCATCCGCCACACCTCCGGACGCCGCGTCCTCGACCCCGACGCGCACCTGCATCGGATCTCGCCCTCGCCCGACGGCACCCGCATCGCCGTGGAGTGGGCCGACACCGCCGACGAGGACGCCGTGCTCGGCATCGTCGACGTCGCCTCCGGCGCTGTGGCGCTGCACCCCGGCATCCGTCTCCGCTACGACGAGGTGCTGTGGGGCGACGATTCCCGCAGCCTCGAGGTCGTGTCGAGTCGCGACGACCTGATCGTCGCACTCGATGTCGACTGCGGCGAGTGGACGGCGACGCCCACCGAGCCGGCCGCGCGTACGCGACTGTTCCCCGGCGGCGCTCGCGGACTGCTCGCGCAGACCAGGAGCGGGAGCGGAAGCGGAACGACGCTGCGCGACCGCGCCACCGGATCTCTGCTCGGACGATGGGCCGCGCTGCACCGCGCACTGCCCAACGGCTCCGGCGTGGTCGCGTGGCACAGGGACGGCCTCGACGTGGTCGACCCGGCCGGCGCCGTACGGTGGACGCTGCGAGACGACGCCCTGAAGATCACCGACGTCGCCGTGCTCGACGACCGCGTCGTGGTGCTCGGGGTCAGGGACGGACGCACGGTCGTCGACGTGATCGATGCCACACGCACCCGGCCGGTCGCCGTCCCGTCCGGAGTCACCGTCACGGGGCTGGCGGTGGACGACGGCATCCTGCACCTCGCCGTGGAGGGCCCGCTCGTCCCGCCGCGCGTCGTCACCGGAGCGGATGCCGGAGCCGATGCCCTCCCCGGCACCACGACGCGCGTCGAGCTGCGCGCCACCGACGGCGAGACCCTCACGGTCGACCTCACCGTCCCCGCGGCCGGCGACGGACCATGGCCGACGCTGTTGACGTGCTATGGCGGGTTCGGCGTGCCGCACCTGCCCGTGTTCGAGCCGACCGTCCCCGCGTGGATCGAGCACGGCGGAGCCTACGCGACGGCGCAGATCCGCGGCGGCGGTGAGCGCGGCGACGCGTGGCGCGCCGCCGGGCGCGGGGCCCGCAAGCAGCAGGCCGTCGACGACCTCGCCGACATCGCACGCGGGCTCGTCGAGCTCGGCCTCACGCGCCACGACCTGCTCGTGCTCGTGGGCGCCTCCCTCGGAGGCGTCGTGGCAGCGAGCTGTGCGTTCCAGCATCCGGAGGTGTGCGCGGGCGTCGTGACCACGGCGGCCCCGCTCGACCTCCTCGCCCTCGCGCAGCACCCGCTCGGCTTTCGCTGGCGCGACGAGTTCGGCGACGACGGCACGGTCGACGCGCAGGCACGTCTCCGTCGGCTCTCGCCGCTCGCCCTCGCCGAGGCCGCGACAGATGCCGCCGAGCTCCCCGCGTTCCTCGGAATCGTCCTCGGCGCCGACACGCGAGTGCGCGCCGACGACACACGACGCACGGTCGAGGCCGTGCAGCGCGGCGGCGGCTCGGCGCGCCTGTGGACGGCGTCCGAGGCGGGTCACGGCGGGAATGCCCTGGGGGATCTGCACGACCTCGGGCTCGCGGTGCTGGACTTCGCAGCCGAGCTGACGATGGGGGCGTCCCGATGAGCGCGACGGCGCAGCGCGCGACCCGCACGCACTCGGCTCCTCCCCGCGCACCGCGCGGACGGCGGATGCTGCCGCTCGGCGCGACCGTGGCCGGCAGCACCGTGCTCATCGTCGTGACCGTGGTGCTGTCGGGGGCGATCGGCCCGGTCCCGGTGCCGCCGCTCGACGCCGCGAAGATCGTGCTCGGCCACCTGCTGCCCGGTATGCCGTGGATGACGGACGGTTCGCTCACGCCGCTGCAGGATCAGGCCGTCTGGCAGTTCCGCCTGCCGCGCGCCCTCCTCGCGGGACTCGCGGGCGCCGGCCTCGCTCTCGCAGGGGCCACGATGCAGGCCGTCGTGCGCAACCCGCTCGCCGAGCCGTACATCCTCGGCGTCTCCTCCGGTGCGAGCGTCGGCGCGGTGCTGGTGATCGTGTCGGGAGGCGCCGCGTTCCTCGGGCTCACGATGAGCGGCGCGGCGTTCGCGGGGGCGGTGGGCTCCTGCATCCTCGTGGCCCTGCTTGCTCGCGCTCGCGGTGAGCTGTCCCCGACCCGCATGATCCTCGCGGGAGTCGCGCTCGGGTCCCTGCTGAGCGCGGTCACCAGCTACCTCACGCTCACGACCGACGCACAGAATGTGGTGAGCGTCATGTTCTTCCTCCTCGGCAGCGTGTCGGCGGCCACCATGCCGTCTCTCGCGATCCCCGCACTGGCCCTGGTGATCGCGCTGATCGCGGTCGCCGGGCTCTCCCGGTCGATGAACGCGCTGCTCGCGGGCGACGAATCGGCCGTCGCGGTCGGCGTGCGCACCACCCGGGTGCGCGCCCTGCTTCTCGTGGTCGCGTCGCTGCTCACCGGAGTGATCGTCGCGGTGAGCGGCGGCATCGGGTTCGTCGGACTCGTCGTCCCGCACGTCGCGCGACTGCTCGTGGGATCCGACCATCGGCGGATGCTGCCGGTCGCCGTACTCGGCGGCGCGCTGTTCCTCATGGTCGCCGACCTTCTCGCGCGCACTGTCGCGGCGCCGACCGAGATCCCCCTCGGCATCCTCACCGCCTTCGTGGGCGCCCCGTTCTTCCTGTGGCTCATGCGCCGCGGTGGCGAGCGGGCGGGGTTCGACCGATGAGCGTGGTGTTCGACGCGGTGAGCGTGGAACTCGGCGGGCGCCGGGTGCTGCACGGCATCGACCTCGAGGTCGGCGAGGGGCGCATCCTCGGACTGCTGGGCCCCAACGGCAGCGGCAAATCGACCCTCCTGCGCACCCTGTTCACGGGCCGACGTCCACACGCGGGCCGGGTCACGATCGACGGCGCCGACGTCGCGACGCTGCCGCCGCGCACGCTCGCACGCACCGTCGCCGTCATGCTGCAGGATGCGCCGTCGGAGTTCGACCTCACGGTGCGCGAGACCGTCATGGTCGGGCGTTCGCCGCATCGACCGCCGTTCAGCCGCGACAGCGCCGACGACCACCGCATCGTCACCGAAGCGCTGCGCACGGCCGACGTGCTCGACCTCGAGCACAGACTCGTACGTCGCCTCTCCGGAGGGCAGCGGCAGCGGGTCATGCTCGCGCGCGCGCTGGCGCAGCAGGGGTCGATCCTCGTGCTCGACGAACCGACCAATCACCTCGACATCGCTCACCAGCTCGACCTCATGCGCGTGGTCAGCGGCCTCGGCACCACCGTGATCGCGGCTCTGCACGACCTCAACATCGCCGCCGCGTTCTGCGACGAGGTGGTCGTGCTCGACGAGGGGCGCCTGGTGGCCGCCGGGCCACCGGACGCCGTGCTCACGCCCGCGCTCGTCGCCGAGGTGTTCCACGTGACCGCGCGGGTCGCGACCGAAGCAGGCACGGGCGCCCGCGTCCTCGCCTTCCACCCCCGTCCACCACACGGATCACCGGGATCCGACCCGGTATAAGGAGAACCGAATGACACAGCATCCCACCCGCCCCCTGCGCCTGATCGTGGCCGCCGCCGGAAGCCTCGGGCTGCTCGCGCTGACCGCGTGCGGCACCGCGGTCGCCCCCGCCGGTGACGCCGCGTCGGCGGGAGACGCCCTGACGATCGAGAACTGCGGTGCCACGGTGACGATCCCCGACGTCCCGACCGCCGCGGTCGGCTTGCACCCCTCGCAGACCGAGCTGCTGCTGCGCCTCGGACTCGCCGACTCCCTCGTCGGCCAGGCCCAGGCCACCGTCGAGGAGCTGCCGGACGACGTCGCCGGTCTCGCGGCGGACGTGCCGGTGATCGGCGGCGCGACGCCGCCGAGCCGCGAGGACCTCCTCGCCGTGCACCCCGACTTCGTCTACGCGCCGACCACCTACGAGTTCACGGCCGAGCAGGGCTTCGCGAGCATCGAGCAGTTGAGCGAGGCCGGGGTCGCGGCCTACACGGCGACGGGCGGATGCTTCGACCGACGCATGTCGGGCACGGTCGACGACCTGTTCGTCGACCTCGAGAACCTCGGCGAGATCTTCCACGTGCAGGATGAGGCAGATCAGCTGATCGCCGACTCGAAGGCGCAGCTCGAGTCGGTGCACGCGGCGATCGAGGGGCTCGAGAAGCCGCGCGTCGCGCAGATCTACGTCGACGGCACGACACTGAGCGGCATCGGCGCGGGCGTGGAGTACGACATCCTCCGCCACGCGGGCGCCGACACCGTCTTCACGCCGGAGGACCCTGCCTTCGCGGACTTCTTCGCGGCGGAGATCACACCGGAGTCGCTGGCGGCCGAGGCGCCGGACGCGCTCGTGTTCGCCGTGACGGATGCCGAGCACGAGAAGGCGACGCGGGCCTACCTCGCGGCGACGTTCCCCGACATGCCCGCGGTGCGCGACGATCGCCTGATCGCCGTGTCGAGCTCGGACATGTTCCCCGGCACGCTGGGCAACGTCTCGGTCGTGCGACGGATCGCCGAGGGGCTCTACCCCGACGCGACCTTCGAGTGAGACGACGCTGCCGGGCTCCCCGACCAGGGGAGTCCGGCAGCGATCGCTCGTGACTGCGCCGGGCGTTCAGTGCTCGTCGTAGTGGCCGTCGTGCAGCGCGTGCTTGTGACCGTCGTGCACGTAGTCGACATGGTCGTCGTGCGCCACGGCCTCATGCCCGCAGGAGGTGCCGTGCTCGTGGTCGGCGACGGTGTGCTCGGCGTGGATGTCAGCAGTGCTCATGGTGGTCTCCTTCTCCGGATGAGCCGCGGGGTCCCCCGGGGCTTCGAGGTCCGAGTCGACCATATACATAAACACATTGCAATATATTTTTGCAATTGCGAGTGATTATCATCCCTCGGAGGCGTGCTTGACCGCGTCGTCGACGATACGGGTGACGTGCTGGTCCGACACCGAGTAGTGGGCCTCGCGACCCGACCGCTCGACTGCCACGAGCCCGGCAGCCCGCAGCGACCGCAGGTGCTGTGAGACGAGGGGCTGCGAGAGCCCGCTCGCCTCGACCATCCGCGTGACGGACAGCGGGCCGTCGGCGAGGATGCGGAGGAGTGTCAGGCGCGATTCGGAGGACAGGGCCTTGAACAGCTCAGCAGCCGCCCGCAGTTCCTCATGCATGACCCCATATAAGCAGACCGCGATACATCGCGGCCGCCGCACCGCCCCGACGGCGGACCGTCAGCAGAAGGACTCGACGCCACCCCATCCGCCGACCCAGGCCTCGACCCGCGGATCGGCTCGCAGCGCGTGGATGCCCTCGGCCGGCATCCGCACGCTCTCGAAGCCGTGCTCCGTTCCCCAGCGCGCTGCGCGGTGCGTGGCGCGGCGGGAATGCAGCGACCCGAGCGACGAGCCGTCCTCGGTGACGAGCTCGACCGAGCCAACGCGCCCCGCGCCGAGGCCGTGCACCAGGTCCTGGATCCACGCGGCATCGAGCACGACGACCGGGCGAGGCATCTCCCAGACGACGCGGGCGTCGATGTCTCCCGACGCCACGGCCACGCGGGGATCCTCGGCCAGCTCCGCCGGCACGTCGTCCACGAACAGCCTCGCTCGAGGGAACGCGGCGAACAGCGAGTCCGCGGCGACGAACAGGGCTGCCGTCGAATGCTCCCCGCGCAGTCGCGCGACGAGGTCCGCCGATCCCGACCACAGCGCGCGCGGCGACGAGCCGGGCACCGGGATCGACGACTGCAGCCGCAGGGTCTGCGCGTTGGCGCGGTCCATCCCCGACCCGTCACGGTCGGCCCATTCGGGGCCGTCGTGCCATGCCACCGCATCCGGCACATGCGCGAGCACCGCGCCCGCCTGCCACATGCGGTGCGCCCACTCCCAGTCCTCGCCGCCGTAGGACGTGAACGTCTCGTCGAACCCGCCGACCTCGTCGAACAGACGCCGTGAGCAGCCCATGACCGCACCGATCACGAACCGGTACGAGCGATCGTCGGCGTCGAGGAGGCCTCGGCTGCGCGCATACTCCTCCGCCAACCAGGCGGGTTCCGCCAACTCGCGGCCGACGGCGGCCTCGACGACGGGCGCTTCCGGGGCGATGCCCGTGAAGTCGGCGTGACGACGACGCCCGACCACGACCGCCTCGGGCAGTAGAGCCGGCAGCCGCGTGAGCGCCCGCACATATCCCGGCTCCGGCGACGTGTCGGCGTCGAGGAAGCACAGCACGTCCCCGCTGCTGGCGCGGACGCCGAGATTGCGTACGGCGGCGAGGCGGAATCCGCGATCCTCCTGCCGCACGAGGACCACGCCCTCCGGCACCTCGACCTCACCGGGCGAGCCGTCGTCGGCCACGACGATCTCGAGCAGCTCCCGCGGATAGTCCTGCGCGGCGAGCGCATGCAGCGTGCGGGCGAGCTCGCCGGGCTGGTCGTAGTGCGAGACGATGACCGACACGGGCGGCAGCGGGTCCGGCACGACGCCGTCGACCGCATCCCACGCATTGCCGACGGCCCACGGCGTCGTCATGAGCCCTGTCCGTCCCACAGGCGCAGGTAGGCGTCAGCGGCATCCGCCCGCGAGTGCGGCAGGCGCGCGAGTCCGTGCCAGGTCGTGTCGGGGTCGGCCGCCGCCACACGCAGCGCACGGGAGAGCTGCGCCTCGTCGACCGTCGTCAGCGTTCCCGGTCGCAGGGCCGCCATCTCGTCGATGTAGCGGTTGCGCACCGCGACGGGGCGGCGGCCCCAGCCGACCCAGGAGGCCAGAGATCCGGATGCCGAGATGTGCCGGTGCGCGATCACCGGCACCGTCACGGCGCGTCCGCGTCGCGCGATCTCGTCGTCGTCGAGCCACCCCGTGACGTCGACCGCGACGCCGAGGTCGGCGGCGCGGCGGACGAACGTCTCGAGCTCGCCGGCATGGCCGTCGGACGCACGCCCGAGCACGGTCAGCGTGCGGATACCGGCCGCCGCTGCGGCATCCGCCGCCTCGTCGTGCCCCTTGCCGGGGTAGAAGTACCCGAGGACGCCGACCGATCCGTCCGCAGCAGCCCGTCCGGCATCCGTCGCGAGCTCGACCGGCAACGGGATGGCGGCAGAGGGCCCCGTCCACACGTCCTCCTCGCGCAGCAGCGCCCGCTCGTGCTCGCTGTTCACGACCACGGCCTGCGCGGCAGCCGCGACGAGCCCGTACGCGGCGCGACGTCGGTGGCGGTTCTGCTCGCCGTCGGACTCCTGCGGCACGTCGTGCAGGGTGACGCTCAGGCGCAGCCGGGTCGCGAGGTCGGCGAAGGTCCGCGAGGCATCCTCGGGGGTGTCGCCCCAGAGCCGGTCGGTGAAGTGCGCGTGCACGGCGGCGCCGTCTGGCACGTGCGCGAGGTCGGCCGGATCGACCGTCTGCACGTCGGCGAGGCCGCCGATCGCAGACGCCATGTCGCGGGCGTAGACCGCGACGCCGTGCTCGCCGGGGTGGACGAGCAGCAGGGGCGCGCGGGTCACGCCGCACGCCAGATCGCGAGCAGCGGCGCGAGGCGCTCGATCGCCGCGTCGACGAACTCGGGGTGGGCGGCGTACCAGGCGGTGTGCGCCTCGCGCACCTCCTCGTCGTCGACCGTCTCCCCCTCGACGATCCACTCCGCGCGCGGCTCATCGGGCAGGTCCCATGCCTCGACGACCTCGGGGGCGAGCGGAGCCCGCACGGCGTCGAGCAGCGGTCGACCAGGGTCGACGGGCCCGTCGGTGTCGCCCAGCGCGTCGAGCACCCGCGCTCCGAGCGGGAGCCAGATGGCGTTGCCCGGGTGGTTCACCGTGCGCGCGTGATCGGCGGTGACCGCGTCGAACAGATCGGACACCCGCACGCCCGCAGTCGACTCGCGGGTGCGGAGGACCTCGACCGAGGAGCGGCCGATCGCGCGCACGGCCTCCGGTGAGATCGACACCGACACCGGCAGACCGGCCGCCGCCGCGAGGGTGCGGATGTCGTGATACGCCACCACGGGCGGCTCCTCCTCGACTCCGGGGACGCGGATCGCCGCCTGGAACGGATGCAGACCGGCGAACCGGACCGGTGGCACCGTGAGCACTCTCGCCGACGTGGCTGCGGCGACCTGCCGCGTGCCGAGCGGGAGGTCGTGATAGTCGTCGCGCACGGGCTGGGTGACCACGGTGTGCGCAGCGGGGACGAGCTCGTGCAGACGCCGCGCGTCCTCTTCCGTCATCTCGTGCACCGGCGGGACGCGGACGAACCGTCGCTCGGGAGAGTCCATCACGAGCCGCAGCGATTCGGCCTGACAGTTGCCCAGCACGACGCCGAAACTCTCGGGAAGCGGGGCGAGGCCGTAGAACTCCCCGTAGTGCTTACGGCGTCCTAGCACCGCCGACCCGGCGGGCGCAACGGTCGTGACGTCAGGGGCAGAGAGGTTCATGATTCGAACGTATACCTCTCCCTTTCCCTCCCTGACCCCGTTGCATTTCGGCGCTTCCGCCCCCGCGATTGTGAACTCACAGCGCTCAGTCATGCAAGGAAGACTCCCATCGTCACAGTCTCCGGACCCATTCGGGTCACCTCCATCCCGTCCTCTCACCCCTACATCCACGCGATCACCGACCCGCACCGGGTCTCGCTGCTGCCCGACCCTCCCGTGCCCGGAGCCCCACCCGAGCAGTGGTGGCCGCCGATCGCCCTGACCGCGCCCTGGCTCAGCGAGAACGCCGCCCGGTACGATCTGCTGCACGTGCACTTCGGCCTGGAGTCGTTCTCGCCGGACGACCTGCGCGCCGGCATCGATGCGGCTCGGCAGGCGGGGCACCCCGTGGTCTTCACGGTGCACGACCTCGACAATCCCCAGATCGTCGACCAGGAGCCGTACCGGGCACTGCTCGACGTGATCGTGCCCGCCGCCGACCGGCTCGTGACGCTCACGCCGTCCGCCGCGGCCGAGATCGAGCGGCGCTGGGGTCGCACGAGCCTGGTGCTCGCCCACCCCACACTGCTCGACGACGCTGCCGCGCCGGTTGGCGAGGACGACCCGGTTCGCGAGGACGACCCGGTGCGCGTCGGCATCCATCTGCGCGATCTCCGTCCCAACATCGACGCGGAGCGCGCGGTGCACGCGGCGGTGGACGCGGTGCGGATGCGCGACGGGGCCGGTCGGCCGGTCGAGGTCGAGGTGCTGCTGAACGAGCGGGTGCGCGACGAGCGCGTCGCCGAGCGGGTGCTCGCCGCGGCCTCCGGGCAGACCGCCGTGCGAGTGCAACGCACCCCGTACCTGGACGATGCCGAGGTCGAGGCCTGGCTCGGCGGACTGGACCTGTTCGTCCTCCCCTACCGCCATGGAACTCATTCCGGGTGGGTCGAGCTCTGCTACGACCTGGGCGTGCGCGTGGCAGGAACCGACGTCGGACACATTCGGGCGCAGCATCCGTCCGAGTTCCACGTCGTGGATCTCGACGACCCCCGCACGCTGGCGGACGCCGTGACGTGGGCGGGCGATGCCCGGCACCCGTCCTCGCCCGTCGGAGACCGTCTGGCGAGCCGCCGGGCCGAGCGGCGCGAAGAGCGACTGTCGGTCCGCGATGCGCACGCCCGCCTCTACGCCGACGCGATCGCGGGGGTTCCGGCATGAGCGCCGGTCTCCGGCTGCGGGTGCTCGTCGTGGCGCCCGAACGGCACGCGCTCCGCCAGCCGCACGCCGGCGGCCTCGAGGCGGTCGTGTGGAACCGGGTGCGGTGGTTGCGGCGCCGTGGACATCATGTCGATCTGTGCGCTGCCGAGGGCTCCGACTTCCTCGATTCCGCGGTCGACCTGCACCTGCCGCGACCCCGCTGGCATCACGCGCGCGACGTGTCCGATACCGAGAACCCCGCGGGGCACCGCGGACGGATGTCGGATGCCTTCGCCCGTGTCCGCGCCCGGCTCACCGATCCGCTCGATCGCGTGGACGTCATCGACAACCACAGCCTCCACGGCGATCCGATCCTCTGGAGCAGGGACATCGGGGTGCCCGTCGTGACGACGCTGCACACCCCGCCGCTCCCCGACATGGTGCAGGCCGCACGCTCACTTCCACCGTCCGCCCCACACCGCTTCCTCGCCGTGAGCCAGTACACGGCTCGCGCGTGGTCGGCGGAGGGCGTCGACGCGTTCGTCTTCCCCAACGGGGTCGACAGCGCGCAGTGGCAACGAGGGGCGGGCGGCGACCACTGGGTCTGGTTCGGGCGCATCGTCCCCGAGAAGGCCCCGCACCTCGCGATCCGCGCCGCCCGCCTGGCCGGTGCGCGGATCCGGCTCGCCGGGCGCATCGGCGACGCGGACTACTTCACCCGCGAGGTCGAACCGCTCCTCGGCGAAGACGTCGAGTACGTCGGCGCGTTGCGTCAGCCCGAGCTGTGCGCTCTCGTCGGCGCCTCGTCGGTCGCGCTCGTCACCCCCGTCTGGTCCGAGCCTTTCGGGCTGGTGCTGGCGGAGACTCTCATGACGGGCACGCCGGTGGTCGCATTCGACGAAGGGGGCGCAAGCGAGGTGCTGGCCGGCCTCCCGGGATGCTCCGTCGTCGCCGCCGGGGACGTCGCCGCGCTCGCCCAGACGGCCGCCGCGCTCGCCCGCGGCTCGGGCTCGAGCGAGATGCGCGATCGGGTGCGGGCTGCCGCGATCACCCGTCACTCGCTCGCCCGCCGCCATCGCGAGGTCGAACGCGTGCTGGCCGTCGCGGCACAGAGTCCTGCCTCGGTCGCCGAGGAGACCCGGCCCGTCGAAGAGGTGGAGGCGGTCGGAGCATGATCGGCTGGTACGTGCATCATCACGGGTGGGGACACGTGACGCGGATGCGAGCGATCCGTCGCCATCTGGGCGAGGAGGTCACGGTGTTCTCGAGCCTCCCCGCTCCCGACTCCCTCGACGACGGCACGACGTGGATCCGTCTGCCCGCGGATGCCGACCCCGTGGTCGGACCCGACGGAGTGAGCCGCAACGCGCACGAGCTCGGCGATGTCACGGCGGGTGGCGCCCTGCACTGGGCTCCCATCGGACACCCGGGGCACCGAGAGCGCCTTGCGCTCATCGCCGACTGGATCGCCCGCAACCCGGTCTCGGTGTTCGTCGTCGACGTCAGCGTCGAGGTGACCGCGTTCGTGCGCCTGCTGGGTGTGCCGACCGTCGTGTTCGCGCAGCCCGGCGACCGCACCGACTCCCCGCACCGCCTCGGCTACGACATCGCGGATCGGATCGTGGCGCCGTGGGCGTCCGGCACGATCGACGCCGCGGAGCTGGCGGGCCGTATCGACCGCGTCCGTCATGTCGGAGCGATCTCCCGATACGACGGACGGGACCGCGACGGAGGAGAGGATGACGCCGCGAGGCGGGTGCTCTTCCTCAGCCGCACGCTCGATCAGTCGGAGCTCGCAGAGACGGCCGATCTGCTGACTGCGCGGGGCTGGGTGGTCGAGAGCGCGGGCGCGCGGGGCGACGACCGGGTCGACGACGTCTGGCCGATGCTGTGCCGGGCGACCGTGGTGGTGAGCGCGGCCGGCCAGAACGGCGTGGCCGACCTGGCGGCCGCCGGAGCCCGTGCCGTCGTCCTCCCGCAGGACCGGCCGTTCGGCGAGCAGGAGCACACCGGGCGGGTGCTGCAGTCCGACGGCTACGCGTGGACGGGCCCGGCCGATTCGACGCCGCAGCAGATCGTCGAGCTCATCGAGCGGGCCGCCGCCTCGACGCCCGACTGGGCGGGATGGGGCGTGCGAGGCGCCGCCGCGCGCGCCGCCAGGGCGATCGAGGAGGTCGCATCATGACCGCCCGCATCGCCGTGATCACGCCGGCATCCGAGAACAGGCTCGCCCACCTGCACCGCCAGCGCCGCTTCCTCCGCGAGGTCTCGTCGCCGGGGCACGAGGTCGTGCGCATCGAAGCCTGGCTCGACGAGTCGGAGCCGCCCGCGTTCGATGCCGCCGTGCACGTGCACGTCCCGCCGGGGCGCGACGGCATGCGGGTCGGAGCCGCGCGCAACGCGGCGGCCGAGGTCGCTCTCGCCGGGGGCGCCGACCTGCTCGTGTTCCTCGACGTCGACTGCCTGCCGGGGCCAGACCTCCTCGACGGGTACGTCGCGGCCTCGCACTCGCACCCCGACGGTCTGCTCTGCGGACCGGTCACCTACCTCGAGAGCGTGCAGCGGCCGTCGTCCCCCGACGACCTCGCGGCGGCGACGAACCCGCATCCGGTGCGTCCGGATCCTTCGACCGGGACCATCGAGACCGCCGGCTTCGCCGAGTACGACCTGTTCTGGTCGCTCTCCTTCGCCGTCACGCCCACCACCTGGGGGCAGCTGGGCGGTTTCGACGAGCGGTACGAGGGCTACGGCGCGGAGGACACGGATCTCGGCCGTCGCGCACGATCGCTCGGCATCCCGCTGCACTGGGTCGGCGGAGCGCACGCATACCACCAGTGGCATCCGGCCGGTACCCCGCCCTGGCGCCATCTCGACGACATCCTCCGCAACGGCGCGCTGTTCGCCGAGCGCTGGGGCGAGTGGCCGATGGGCGGCTGGATCGACGATTTCGTCGCCGCGGGCGCCGTCGAGGAGCACGCGGGCGGGTACCGCCGCACGACGGTCTGACCGGTGGGGGATGCCGCGGCATCCCCCACCGCCGGGTCACCGCGCCGCGAGCATCCGATCCGCGGTGCGCAGCGACAGCGCCATCTGGGTGAGCCCGGGGTTTGCGGCCAGCGCGCTCGGGAACGTCGAGTTGTCGCACACCCAGAGGTTGTCGATGTCGTGCGAGCGCCCGTCGGCGTCGACCACGCCGTCATCGGGATCGTCGCTCATGCGGCAGGTCCCGAGCGTGTGAGCGGTGCGCGCGAGCACCCGCGTGCTGCGGGCCCCGGCCGCCTCGAGGATCGCGGTCATCGTGCGCACGGCATGCTTGTCGAGCGCCTTCTCGTTGACCCCCTGCGAGAACGAGATGCTCGCGCGGGGCAGACCCCACTCGTCCTCCTCCGACGACAGCTCGAGCAGGTTGTCGTCCGACGGCAGGCAGTCGGCGTTCATGCCGATGCCGGCGCTGTAGCGCGAGACCTCGAGGTCGGCCATGAGCTCGGGCCCCCAGAGACCGCCGCCGCGGACGAGGGTCGTGGCGTAGGTGAACGGCATGACGCCGAGGCTCTGCAGCAGGTACCCGCCGGCGAAGTCCGCGTCGTTCGGACGCAGGAAGTCCTCGGTGATGAGGGCCGACGGGTAGCCGCGGTAGCCGCGGATCTGCTCGTCGAAGCGACCCCACACCTGGACGGCGCCGTGGGCGAGGAAGTTGCGTCCGACCTGGCCGCTGGAGTTGGCGATGCCGTTGTGCAGCAGCAGCCGAGGCGTCTCGACACCGCCGCCCGCCAGCACCAGCGCAGCGCAGCGCTGCCGGTGATCGGTGCCGTCCTTGCGGTAGACGACGGCGGTGACCCGACCGTGCGCATCGCGTTCGATCGTGTGCACGACGGCATCCGGTCTGATCTCCGCGCCGGCTGCGACGGCGGCGGGCAGGTAGGTGATCGCCGTGGTGGCCTTCGCGCCATGCCGCTCGCCCTGGTGGATCGAACCGACGTTCGTGGTGGCATGCCGGAGTCCGTGATGCGGCTGGTGCCGGTCGCGGGTGATGATCGCGGCCGGGGCATCGGCCGAGCGGATGCCGAGCGCTGCCGTGCCGACGGCCATGAGGTCGGCCGGGGCGTTGCGCTGCGGCGGCTCGTACAGGTACCTCCGCGAGGGGTCCCACGGGTAGGGGGTGGGTCCGGAGACGCCGATGTACGCCTCGACCTCCGCCACGTAGCGGGTGAGTTCGGCGTGGTCCACGGGCCAGTCACGGCCGACGCCCGTCTCGGTGCGCAGCCGCAGGTCGCGTTCGTCGGGCCGGGGCGTGAAGGCCCCCCAGTGCACGGTGCCGCCGCCGACTCCGAAGCCGCTGTTGTTGGGGCCGAACGCGGTCGGGGCGTCGCCGCCGCTGAAGCGGCTCGACATCCAGTTGATCGCCGTCGCGTCGATCTCGTCGGGGGTGTAGTCGGCGGGGTCGTGGTTGGGTCCGGCTTCGAGGGCCACGACGCGCAGGCCGTGCTCGGCCAGTCGGGCCAGCAGCGGCGCCCCGCCCGCTCCGGTGCCGACGACGACCACGTCGACCACCTCGTCGAGCGGGTGTGTCTTCATCGCGTCGAGTTTCACGCGGCATCCTCCTTCGACGCGCCCGGAGTGGCATCGGGTGTCGTGCTGACTCCGAGGTCGGAGGGCTCCCAGTCGTCCCGCGCACCGGCCGCGAGGTCGCGGTAGCCGGCGAAGTCGACGTCTTCCGCGCCGGTCGCGAATCCGTCGTAGCCGACCCGCGCCAGGGAGGCCGGGTGCGTGAGCCACTCCCGCGCGACATCGACCCGCAGATCTTCGAACCAGCGCCGCAGGGCGTCGGCTGTCAGGCGCCCCCCGGTCTCGCTCGTGCCGTCGATGACGTCGCGGATGAGCGCATCCTGCTCGTCGGTCGCCTCCGGCCAGACGGTCGCGAGGGCGTCCAGACCCTCCTGGTACGCCTCGTCGTCGGAGAGGGCTCCCGCCGGTCGCCACCCGTCGCCTCCCCCGGCCGCCAGGTCGGAGTCGACGCGCGCCGCGAGATCGATGCGTCCGCCGTCGGGCTGCGGCACGAGTCGGTCGGCGATGCGACGGAGCAGGTCCAGCTGCGCCGGGCTCAGGACGCGCGGGCGGTACCGCGGATCGTCGGGCAGCGCTCGGCGGGCCAGTGCACTGCGCACCTTCGGCGTCGTGCGCGCCGAGGCGATGACGAGTCCCCACTCGTGCGGCACGAGCGCGCTGTGCGCGGAGGCGTCGTCCCACAGCTCACCGAGCGCACAGGCGACCTCGGCCGGACGCTCGTACGAGAGCAGGTGCCCTGCCCCGGGCAGCGTCACGAACCGGGCACGGGGGTAGACGTCGGACAGCAGCTCCGGCTGCGCGTCGGCGCCGAGCAGGTCGTCCTGATCCCCGCCGAGCACGGTGCACGGCAGGTCGAGGATGCCGATGCCGGCCGACACGTCTTCGACGCTGCCCTGCTCGAGCCAGCGCCGCCACGCGACCGGTGACATCGCCCGCACGGATTCCACGACCGAAGCCTGGAACTCGGCGGGCAACGACGCTCCGACGTTGTCGTCGACGAAGGTGCGGGCGTCGGCGTCGGAGATCGGTCCGTCGTCGACCCAGGAGAGCATCTCGTGCCGCTTCGAGTCGGGCATGGGCTCGGGCGTCGGCGGTGACGGGGCGAGCAGCACCACGCCCATCAGCCCGAACAGCGGTGCGCAGCCGTCGCGCACGCGCGCGGCGATCCCCGCCGCGATCTTCCCGCCCATGCTGTGCGCGCACAGGACCCACGGCCCGCCGTCGGCGCGCGCCGCGATGGCCGCGACCGCGGCATCCACCTGCGCCGTCACCGATCCGTCCGGGGCGTCGGGCGCGTCGCCCTGCCCCGGCAGCTCGATCGCGATCACGCGGAAGCGCGCGTCGAGTTCGCGTGCCACCGGGACGACGGCCGAGGCGTCGAGCCCGAGGCCGGGGAGGAAGACGACCGTGCACTCCGCCGCGACGGTCACGGGGTGACCATCCCGCCGTTGACGTTGAGCGTGGCGCCCGAGACGTAGCCGGACTCCGCCGACGCGAGGAACACGAAGGCCGGCGCGAGCTCGGCCGGCTGACCCGCGCGCTGGTAGGTGTTCTCGTCGTCGAAGTTCTGCATCTGCTCGTCGGAGACGCCGTCGGACACCTGCAGCGCGGTCCACACCGGGCCGGGAGCGACCACGTTCACGCGGATGCCGCGCGAGGCGAGCTGCAGCGCGAGACCCTTCGAGAGGTTGTTGATCGCCGCCTTGGTCGCCGCGTAGTCGATGCGGTCGGGAGACGGCTTGTACGCTTCGAGCGACGCGGTGTTGACGATGCTCGCCCCCTCGCCGAGGTGTGCGAGCGCCGCCTTGGTGATCCAGAAGTTCGCGAAGACGTTGGTGCGGAAGGTCTCCTCGAACTGCTCGTCGCTGAGGTCCTCGACCCGGTCGACGGCGATCTGCTTGCCGGCGTTGTTCACGAGCACGTCCAGACCGCCGAGGAACTCGACGGCCTCCGACACGAGACGCCGGCACTGCTCGGCCTGGGAGATGTCGGCGACGACGGCGCGTCCCCGCTGGCCGGCGCCCTCGATGAGGGACAGCACGTGCGCGGCATCCTCCTCCTCGCCCGGCAGGTGGGCGATCACGACGTCTGCGCCCTCGCGCGCGAACGCGATCGCCGCGGCAGCGCCGATGCCGGAGTCGCCGCCGGTGATGAGCGCCCTGCGCCCGGCCAGGCGGCCGGTGCCCCGGTAGGTGGCCTCGCCGAGATCGGGGACGGGCGTCATCTTCGCCTGCACCCCCGGCTCCGGCTGATGTTGCACGGGCGGTTCCACGCGCTCGTACTGGGTGACGGGATTGACCTGGTCGTACTGATCGCGCTGCGGCATGCGACCACGCTAGGAGGAAGAGGCACTCGGTTTCGCGGGCTTGCTTTTCCGACTCGAAAGATGCAGTCGAATGGATCGGGCGCGGTCGAACAGGGGCAGCGGGTCGAACAGCATCCCCAATCCGCACCGCACGAGGAGGGCGTGCAGCGCGAGGCAGATGACGATGACGACAGCGGTGAGCACGACGGGCCCGATGGCCTCGATCATGGGGGCGACCCGCCACCCGGCGGTCCGCAGGCCCGCGTCGAGCAGCGCGAGCGGGATCATGTGCAGCACGTAGATCGGCAGCGTCCTGCGGCCGATCCACCGCAGCGGTCGGGCGAGCGGCGCCGCACTCCGGTCGACGAGCGCGCACACGGCGACCCCGCACGCCACGGCCACGGCGCCGAGCAGCGGCCACACCCCCGGCCACTGCCGCATCCCCAGCACACCGACCACGGCCGCCGCCCCGAGGTACAGCAGGCCGAGACCCACCGCGCGCACGGGATCGGATGCCGCGGCGAACCGCTCGATCCCCTCGCGAAGCCTCAGCCCGGCGAGGAAGAAGAGCAGGTTCTGCGCGACCTGCCACAGGTTGCCCAGGTCGGGGATGACGCCGGCGGCGGCCACCGCCGACACCGCGAACGCCACCGGCAGCACGACCGCCGTCGACACGTCGCGGGTGAGCCGCGCCACGGCGAGGTAGGCGGCGAGCGCGAGCAGGTACCAGAGGTTGGTCGGACTGATCGTCAGTTGCGCGAGCAGCTCCCATCCGGTCTCGGCCCTGGCCGTATCGAAGTCGGGCGTGAGCGCGAGCACGGCGGTCTGGATGAGCACCCAGATGACGTACACCGCGAGCAGTCGTCCTGCTCGCCGCCGCCACGTCGACCCGTCGGCCGCCAGCACGGCCCGCCCCGCGAACATCCCCGAGATCAGGAAGAACAACGGCATGCGCAACGGCAGCAGCTGGGCGTTCACCGTGGCCCACACGTCGGTCACGGTGCCGGCGCCCGGCATCCCGACCGCGTGCTTGGTCACGACGTGCCACAGCACGACGAGGATGATGCAGACGCCCTTCGCGACGTCCGGCCAACCGACCCGCGCGCTCACCGGCCCGGCACCTCGGCGGCGCGCACGAGGCGTTCCACCAGGTCGGGGTAGGAGACGTCGGCGGCGGCGAACATCCGCGGGACCTGGGATGCGGCGGTGAGGCCCGGCATCGTGTTGACCTCGTTCAGCACCGGCCCGTCGGCGGTGAGGAAGAAGTCCATGCGCGCGACACCCGCGCAGCCCAGGGCGTCGAACATGGTCAGCGCCGCCCTGGTGAGCCCCGTGTGCTCGGCCGCGGTGAGAGCGGCGGGCACCGTGAAGCGCGCCGTGCCGTCGTACTTCGTCGCGGTGTCGAACAGACCGGTCGTCTCGATCTCGAGCGGCGGAGCCGCCCACCGCACACCGCCCGCCTCCCGGATCACGGCCACGTCGATCTCGCGCCCCCGCACGACCTCCTCGACGAGCACCCTCCGGTCGTAACGCGCCGCCTCGCGCAGCGCCGCCGCGAGCCCTCCTTCCTCGCGCACGAGCCCGACGCCGTAGCTCGATCCGCTCGACACGGGCTTCACGACGACCGGGCCGTCGAACTCGGCATCCCCCAGGTCGGCGGCGTCGACGACCCGGCCGCGCGCGATCCGCAGACCGGCTGCCTGCGCGGTGAGCTTCGTGGCCCATTTGTCCATGCCGATCGCCCCGGCGCGCAGACCGGAGCCGACAACCCGAACCCCCGCGAGGGCGCACAGCGCGGCGAGCGCCCCGTCTTCCCCGAGCGGGCCGTGCACGGCGGGGAACACCACGTCGGCGTCGCCGAGCAGCGGCAGTGCGGCGGCCAGTGAGGCCGCCGCATCCGCTCCCTCCGCGAGCCCCGGTACCTGCCACACCCCCTCCCGGGAGATCGTCACCTCGCTCACCGCGTGCCCGCGCGACCGCAGCGCCTCCGCCACCGCGGCGGCCGAGGCGAGCGACACCGCATGCTCGGCGTTCTGTCCCCCTCCGATCACCAGCACCCTCATGCGGGCCCCTCCTGCTCGCGCACTGCGTGCCCGCGCTCTGCCGGCCCGCGCCCGCAACGAAGGAGGTCTCTCGCAACGAAGGACGACATCTGCCCTTCCGTCCTTCGAGACGCGAGATCTCCTGCGATCCCCCGCTGCACACGCGCTCCGATCCCCGTGACGATCGTGTGCGGGATGCTGCCGGCCCACCGCGCCCACTCCTGCACACTCGGCACCGCACCACCCTCGGGCCCGAACACCACCGCCGTGGCACCTCGCGGCACGCGGCGGTCTCCGGTGTCGACGACGATCTGGTCCATCGACACCCGCCCGACGAGCGGGCAGCGGATGCCGTCGATCGCGACAGCCGCCCCCGATGCGAGCTCGCGAGGGATGCCGTCGGCGTACCCGACCCCGATCACGGCGAGGTGCGTGTCGCGGTCGGTCGTGTGCGCCCCGCCGTAGCCGACGGGCGTCCCCGCCGCGACGGCGCTGCTGTGCACGACGGATGCCGTGAGCCGCGCCGCTCCCTGCAGTGCGACGGTCTCCGACGGGTCGATGCCGACGAGCCCCGCGCCGACCCGCACGAGGTCGAAGTGGGTCGCACGGTCGGTGAGCGCGCCTGAGGTCGCTGCGAGGTGCACGAGCAGCGGCCCGAACCCCGCCCGCAGCACCGTGTCGCGGCCGTGTCGCAGACGCCGCACGGCCGGCGCGTTCGCCGCAGGGTCCGCCCTGTCGGCGTCGGGGAGATGCCCCATGACCCCGACGACGTCGAGGCGGTCGCGGGCCCCTCGCGCCACGCGAAGCAGCTCTGCCCAGTCGTCGAGCGGCACCCCGCCCCGCGTCATTCCCGTGTCCAGGTGCAGGTGCACGCGCAGCAGCGGCGCCCCGGGCGCCGCATCCGCCACGAGCTGGCGCAGTTCGTCGACCGAGCCGACGGCGATGTCGATGCGGTCGGCCGCGGCCTGCGCGGCATCCACCCCCGACGGGTTCAGCCAGGCGAGGATCGGCGCCTCGATGCCGGCCGCACGCAGGGCGCCGCCGTCTGCGGCATCCGTGACTCCGAGCCATTCCGCACCGGCGGCGAGCGCAGCCCTGGCGACCGTGAGCGCGCCGAGTCCGTAGCCGTCGGCCTTGACGACCGCCATGATGCGGGCGTCCGTCGCCTCGCGGATCCGCGCGACGTTCGCGGCGACAGCCGCGGCAAGCGTCTCGAGCGTCGGAGCGTGCAGTCGTGACAGGGTGAGGCGCGTCGTCGGCGCCGTCAGGGTCATCGCTGCACCCGCGGGTCGGCGGTGGGATCGGCGTACATGAGCGGGCAGCCGTTCGCGACGGCACCCGGCCGCAGCTCGAAGTGCCAGCGCTCGTTGGCGTAGATCTGACACAGACCGAACTCTGCACCGTGCTGCGACAGCCAGTCCTGCGCCGCCACGGGGCCGAGGTCCACGGCATCCCCCGACACGTGCTCGGAGTTCTCCGGCGTCGCCACCCAGCGCGCCGCCTCCTCCTCGGAGCCGTACCGGCTGACGGCATCCTGTCGCAGCTGCTGCTGGTACGCGGCCGAGCGCCACCCGCTGTTCACGTGCATGCGCACGCCGTCGCGCTCGGCAGCGGCCGTCGCTGCCGAGCGCACGGCGGCGAGCAGGTCTGCGTCGAGGTTCGTCACCGCCGGCACGTCGTCGAACACCGACACCGTCCCCTCTTCGCGGATCAGCCCGTCGGCCTGCGTCACGGGTCCGGAGAGGAGGGGAGTGGATGCCGCGGCCAGCGACTGCTGTCCGATCAGCAGCGCCGATCCGGCGATCACGGCGGCGAGCAGCACGGCGCCGATCACCGTCACGCGGCGGCGCTGTCTGAGAGCGGGAGAAGTGTTCATGGCACTCAGTCAACGAGCGCGGGTGTTGCCGGGTCGTATGCGATTTTGCATATGCTCGCGATATGTCGGGGTGCGTAAGCTCTCAGCACATGGGAGTCCTGTCGTGCGCGTGCTGATCGTCGAGGACGAGCCGTATCTGGCCGAGGCCGTGCGCGACGGGCTTCGCCTCGAGGCGATCGCCGCCGACATCGCCGGAGACGGCGACACCGCGCTCGAACTGCTCGGCATCAACAGCTACGACCTCGCCGTGCTCGACCGCGACATCCCTGGACCCTCCGGCGACGATGTGGCCCGGTGGATCGTGGCGTCGGGCAGCGGCATCCCCATCCTCATGCTCACGGCCGCCGACCGCCTCGACGACAAGGCCAGCGGCTTCGAGCTCGGCGCCGACGACTACCTCACCAAGCCGTTCGAGCTGCGCGAGCTCGTGCTGCGCCTGCGCGCCCTCGACAGGCGTCGTCAGCGCGTGCGGCCGCCGGTGCTCGAGATCGCGGGGCTGCGGCTCGACCCGTTCCGCCGCGAGGTGTATCGCGACGGTCGCTATGTCGCCCTCACCCGCAAGCAGTTCGCCGTCTTGGAGGTGCTCGTCGACGCGGCGGGCGGCGTCGTGAGCGCCGAGGAGCTGCTGGAACGCGCCTGGGACGAGAACGCCGATCCCTTCACGAACGCCGTGCGCATCACCGTGTCATCGCTGCGCAAGCGCCTCGGGGAACCGTGGCTCATCCGCACCGTGCCGGGAGTCGGCTACCGCATCGGAGCGGAGGAGACGGCGGATGCCGACGCCGAGGCGTAGACGGCGCGGGATCACCGCCCGCTGGAAGCTCACCCTCAGCTACGCGGGCGTCGTCGTCGTGTCGGGGGCGCTGCTGCTCGCCGCCGTGGCGCTGTGGCTGCTGCGGTACGTGCCGGATGCCGTCGATGTGTTCCCGAACCGCTACGACCTGACTCGCGCATTCATCCCCGCAGCGGTCGTGGTGATGTTCGTGCTGCTCGCGATCGGCATCGGCGGCGGTTGGCTGCTCGCCGGTCGGATGCTGGCGCCGCTCGACCGCATCGGCCGCGCCGCCCAGCTCGCCGCGCAGGGGTCGCTGTCGCACCGTGTCGACCTGGAGGGGCCGCGCGACGAGTTCCGCGACCTCGCCGACGTCTTCGACGCCATGCTCGAACAGCTCGAAGCGCAGGTCGCGGAGCAGCAGCGGTTCGCGGCGAACGCCTCTCATGAGCTGCGCACCCCGCTCGCGATCTCGCAGACGATGCTCGAGGTCGCCCGCGACGACCCCCGCCGCGACGTCGACGGGCTCATCGACCGTCTGCAAGACGTCAACACCCGGGCGATCGAGCTCACGGAGGCTCTGCTCCTGCTCAGTCGCGCCGAGCGACGGGTGTTCACGCGCGAGCCGATCGACCTGTCGCTGCTGGCCGAGGAGTCCGTCGAGACGCTGCTTCCGCTCGCCGAGCGCCGCAGGGTGACGATCGACGAGGGCGGCGACACCGCGAACGTGCTCGGCTCCCCCGCGCTGCTGCAGCAGCTGATCATGAACCTCGTGCACAACGCGATCGTGCACAACCTGCCGGCCGACGGCACCGTCGTGGTGCGGACGCACGTGCTGCCGGAAGCGGTCGCGGTCGTCGTCGAGAACACGGGACCGGCGCTCGCGCCGCACGTCGTGTCGACTCTCGTCGAGCCGTTCCAGCGGGGCGCGGAGCGGGTGCGCACCGAGGGCCGATCCGGCGATCACGTCGGCGTCGGGCTCGGCCTCGCGATCGTGCAGCGCATCGCACAGGCCCACGACGGATCGCTCGTGCTCACCCCGCGGCAGGGCGGCGGCCTGAACGTCACGGTGTGGCTCCCGCATCCCTATCCCCCGCGCCCGGCCTGACGCGCCCGACACCGGGGACCGGATGCCGGGGTCAGGCGACCTCGCCCCGGCGCGCCGCGAGCTCGCGGCCGTAGGTGCGGGCGTCGGACTCGGCGTTCTCCTTGAGCTCGCGCGCGGTGTCGGCGAAGGCGTCGAGCGCGGGGTTCACTCCGACCAGGGTGAAGGGTCGCTCGACGACGCGCAGGTCGAGACCCCACACGTCCGCGAGCACGCGGCGGAGCCATCCGGTGGAGTGGTCCCAGCCCTCCTTGGGCGTGCCGGGGGCGTAGTTGCCGCCGAGCACCGTCACGAGGGTGGCGGGCTTGCCGCGCAGCGCGGTGCCCTGCGGGTCGATGCGCGGGTCGGTGTACGCGAGGTCGAACCAGGTCTTGAAGTGCTGCGAGACGCCGTAGTTGTAGAGCGGCACGGCGAAGAGCAGGGCGTCGGCGCCGATCAGTTCATCGGCGAACGTGGTCGCGAGCGCGCGCGCCTCGTTCTGCGCCGGAGTGCGCTGCGCCTCGTCGACGAAACCGCCCGTCACCGCATCCGCCCAGGCGGTCGCGGGCACGGGGTCGGCGGCCAGATCGCGGCGCGTCACGGTGGAGTCGGGGTGGGATGCCGTCCACTCGGCCTCGACGAGGTCGGCGAGCGATCGGCTGGCGGACGACGCGGGGAGGATGCTGGCATCCAGGCGGAACAGGGACATGGGACTGCCTTTCGTTTTCGTAGTCGCTCTGTTTTTCTTAGCGACTCGCCTTAACGTAGCACAGTTACAATGGGGACATGCCCGAGGCCGACCACGACCTGACCAGGTGCGACGCCGCCGTCACCCTGGCCTTCAGCGTGCTCGGGAAGCGATGGAACGGCATGATCGTGTCATCCCTCGGCGGCGGACCGTCGACCTTCGTCGCCCTGCGCCGCGCGGTCACCGGGATCAGCGACACCGTTCTGTCCGACCGCCTCGCCGAGCTCTCCGATGCCGGACTCGTCGCCCGGTCGGTCGACGCCGGTCCGCCCGTCACGGTGTCCTACGAACTCACGCACGGCGGACGCGGTCTGCTGCCGATCCTCGACCAGCTCGGCGAGTGGGCGTCGGCCACCCTCGAGGTGCGGCCGCGGTAGCCCCCTCTCCCGGCGTTCGAATCGCTTGATGTGCAGATTCCGGCGGTCGAAACCTGCACATCAAGCGATTCGAAACGCGGTGCGGGGCCGTCAGCTCACCAGGGGCTGGGCTCGTAGTCCTTGAGGAACACGCCCTGGATGTCTTCGCCGGCCTCGCCGCGCACGATCGGGTCGTACACGCGGGCGGCGCCGTCGACGAGGTCGAGCGGGGCGTGGAAGCCCTCCTCCGCGAGGCGCACCTTCGTGTAGTGCGGGCGCTCGTCGGTGATCCAGCCCGTGTCGACGGCGGTCATGAGGATGCCGTCGGTCTCGAGCATCTCCCCCGCGCTCGTGCGCGTGAGCATGTTGAGCGCGGCTTTCGCCATGTTGGTGTGCGGGTGACCCGGTCCCTTGTAGCGGCGCGAGAACTGCCCCTCCATCGCCGAGACGTTCACGACGTACTTGCGGCGGGCGGGCGACGCGGCCATCGACGCGCGCAGGCGGCTGATGAGCAGGAAAGGGGCGGTCGTGTTCGCGAGCTGCACCTCGAGCATCTCGAGCGGATCGACCTGGTCGACCGACTGCACCCAGCTGTTCACGCGGTTGACGTCCGGCACGAGACCGCCGGCGTCGATCGCGGTGCCGTCGGCGTGCTTCTCGAGCGACGACGATCCCGGCGCCATCGCGAGACGGGCGAGGTCTTCGGCGGTGAGCGCCTGGCCGCCCTGCTCCGCGACGGTTCCTCCGAGTGCCGCGACCGACAGCAGCGGGTGCGCGTCGACCGACGCCTGCAGCGCCTGCGGATGCGGATCGGCGGTGTGCCCGAAGGTCTCCATCTCGGGCAGCGGACCGTCGGGGAGCGGCTGCAGCTCGGCATCCGCCAGCAGCGAGTACGCACCCGGCGAGCGCCGAACCGTCTGCGCGGCGTTGTTGATGAGGATGTCGAGGGGGCCCTGTGCGGCGACGGAATCCGCGAGGCCGATCACCTGGGCCGGGTCGCGCAGGTCGATGCCGACCACACGAAGGCGGTGCAGCCAGTCCGCGGCATCCGGGAGCGCCGAGAAGCGCCGCACGGCGTCGCGCGGGAACCGCGTCGTGATGGTGGTGTGGGCGCCGTCGCGCAGCAGACGGAGTGCGATGTGCATGCCGATCTTCGCGCGGCCGCCGGTGAGCAGGGCGCGCTTGCCTGTGAGGTCGGTGCGGGCGTTGCGCTTGCCGTGGCTGAACCGGGCGCAGTCGGGGCAGAGCTGGTGGTAGAACGCGTCGACGAGCGTGTACGGCTGCTTGCAGATGTAGCAGTTGCGCGGCTTGAGCAGCTCGCCGGCGATCGGAGCGTCGACCACGCTCGATGCGAGGTCATTGCCACGGGTCTCGTCGTCGATGCGGTCGGGAGCACCCGTCGCGGTGCGCGCGACGACGGCCTTGTCGGCCTCGGCGATCGCGTCGCGGATCTGCTTGCGGCGCACACGCTTGACGTCTTTGAACATCGCGGCGGTCGCCTGGCGCACGGCGATGAAATCAGGATGCTGGTTGTCGACCTTGTGCAGTTCGGAGAGCACGCGCAGCGTCGTGGCGAGGTCTGCGGGGTCGAGGCCCGGTCCGAGGTCGGGTGCGGCGTCGGAGTGGGCGTCGGTCATTGTCCTGATTTTACGCGACTGACCTGGGCGGCGGAGGCGCGTGCTCGCGCTGCCGCACGGCATCCGTTCTCCGTCGCGATCCGCGCGTGCCGTGCCGCCCCTCGCCGGACCGCGCTGCCCGCGCCGCCCCCTTCGCCGAGTCGGCACCTCCGGCGGGAATCCGCGCGGGATTCCCACCAGAGGTGCCGACCGAACACGCGGGCGGGCGAGCCGCACACGCGGGCTCAGTGCCCGGCGGCCCCCACGACGACGAACTCGTTGGGCGTGACGTCGAGGGTCACGTCGGCCGTGATCTCGCCGGTGTGCAGGTCGACGGCGAGGATGCGGTCGGACGCCGGCTCCGTCACGTAGGCGATGTCGCCGACGACGCGCAGGCCGGGGTGCGGCTGCTGCCATTCCTCGGGGCTCTCCCACGGGTCGATGATGTCCCAGGAGTCGACGATCTCGCCCGACTCGTCGAGCACGTTCAGTGACCCGTCCGCGGCGAGCAGCACGATGTCGTCGTGACCGCTGCGACCGACGCCGCGCCACGTGTACTCGACCCCCTCGGGCAGGTCGACGATCGAGAGGGACTTGGCGTCGGCGTCGACGAGGGCGAGCTTCGAGAGCAGGTAGCCCTCGGCATCCGGGTCGGTCTTGTAGTCCATCGCGGCGAGTGCGCTGGTGTCGGTGACGTACGCGTTGCCCGAGCGGCCGAAGGCGTCAGGCGCGGCGATCTTGGTGAACTCGCCGCCGTCGAACAGCAGCACGCCGTTCTCGCAGCCGAACACGACGGCTTCGCCCTTCAGTGCGCCCTCTCCGTGCACGCCGGGGCACTCCTCGTTGCGGGCGAGCTCCGAGCCGTCGGCGGCGAGGTGCCGCACGCCGCTGCGGGATTCCGACGTGCCGATGGTCGACAGCAGGGTCCCGTCGGAGAGTTCGATCGCGACGCCGTGGTGCGCCTGCTCCGAGGTGACGGTGTCGTAGTCGGGCAGCGTCCCGGTGCCGATCGCGTCGGTGTCGAAGATACGGACGTCGCCGGTGCCGTCGTCGAACAGCGCGGTGCGTCCGGCGTGCGGGGTGGCGTGCCCGGCGGCTGCGGCTTCGAAGACCTCGCCGGTGAGTTCGACGGTGTCGGAGGTGAGCCCAGTGTCGAGCACATGGAAGCCGTCGGCCGCGGTGATGAAGACGTGTCCGTCGTGGTCGCCGGCACCGTTCACGCGCAGGAATCCGTCGAGGTCGACGGCGTCGATCGGCTCGAGCGTCTCGCCGTCGAGCACGGTGACGCCGCCGTCGTACGCGACGGCGACGCGGGTGTCGGCCTGGTGGTCGTGCTCGGGCGCCTCGGATCCGCCGGATGCCGACGGCTCGGCGCTCGCGCATCCGGCGAGCGCGACTGCGGCGAGCGCGGCCAGCGCGCCGGCCGCGAGGCGGCTGCGTGCAGGTCGGGACATGGATGTTCTCCTTCTTCTCGGTGGGTGCGCGGGTGCGCGTGACGGCTGGGCCGTCGGTGGGTCTGGTCAGCCGACGAGCTGGACGTATCGGGGCTCGAGGTCGCTGAAGGTGCGCGTGACGGCACCGTCGCGGTGGTCGATCTCGTGGACGGCTCCGGATGCCGGGTCGGCCACGTACGCGTGGCGCGCGTCGACGAGCACGGCGATCCGGTCGCGGGCGGCGGGGTCGGAGGCGGATGCTGCGAGCAGCGGCTCCGTGCGGGAGATCTCGACGCCGTCGTGGCCGAGCACGCGCGCCGTTCCGTCGGCGGCGACCACGACCGTGCGGCTGTCGTCATCGCCGATCGCGGCGGCGGCGACGAGCGGAGCATCGGTGGCCAGGAGCGTCCAGGAGCGGGCCCGCGTGTCGAGCAGCAGGGCGCCGTGATCTCCCGCGATGCCGGCGAGGTCGGGTCGGTCGGCGCGACCGACGAGCTGCGCGGGCGGCTGCGATCCGGCCGGGTACGGGATGCTCTCGGCGGCGAGCTGTCCCCCGATCTCCCGCGTCACCAGCACCGCTCCCTCCGCGCAGGCGATCACCGCGCCGACGCGGGTGATGTCGGCATCCCTCGGCTGCGTGCAGGGCGCGGAGACGCCGATCGGCTCGCCCGCCGCGTCGAGCACGTCGACCGTGCTGCCGGCGGCTGAGATCAGGTGGGCCGCGAAGGGGATGACCGGGCCGGTGCCTGGCAGGTCGAGGCGGGTCACGTCATCGAGGTCGAGCGTCTCGTGGTCGAGCAGGACGACTTCGCCGCCGAGGCGTATCGCCGTCGCCTGATCCCCGACAGTCGCGAGGGCCGGCCCCTCGCCCTGGATCGTGCCGACGACCCGCGCCTCGCCGCGGAAGGAGTGGGAGTGGTCGCCGTGCGGCACTGTCCAGCGCCCGGAGTCGACGACCTCGACGACCGTCTCGCCGCCGGACTCGCGGGTGCGGTGGAGGAACCGCCCCGTTCCCGTCGCGACACCGTCTCCGTCGAGCTCTTCGCGCTCATCGGTCTCGAGGTCGAGCAGGGTGAGGGCGCCGTCGTCGTCGGCGATGACCAGAGCGGATGCCGGGGACGCGACCTCCGCGGCTCCGCCGCCGTCGACGCCGTCGTTCGACGGGAGGGCGGTGGAGGTCGGGTCCGCGGCCGGGACCGAATGGTCGGCGCACGCGGTGAGCGCGAGGGCGGTCGAGAGGGAGAGGGCGAGCAGGGCGCCGGCGCGGCGGGAGGTCGTGGGCGTCACGATATTCCACAGTATTGAGAACGATTCTCAATCTCAAATCGGAGGCGTGCGATGCAGAGCGACGAGCGAGCACGCCGAGCCGCCGCCGGGACCCACCCCGACGTCGGCGCCCCGGCGTATGGTCGGAGCATGAGCAGCCACGTCGCATCCCCCGGAGTCGTCCCGTCCTACCTGCTCGCGCGTCTGGCCGCGTCCGGCCGCTACCCGCGCGCGGCGGCCGCAGCCAGACAGACGCTCACCGCCGGGCGTCCGCCCTTCCGTGCGCGGCTCGACCTCTCCATCGACGAGAACGGCGACCTCGTCGCGCAGCTCTCCGACGCGCCCAACCGCACGATCAGCGACGCGGGCAACACTCAGAACCTGCCCGGCGCGGTCGTCCGGAGCGAAGACGAGCCGCCCGTCGACGACACCTCCGTCAACGAGGCCTACGACGGGCTCGGGGCCACCTTCGAGATGCTGCTCGCGGCCTTCTCCCGCAACTCCCTCGACGACGCCGGCGCTCCGCTCGACGCGACCGTCCACTACGGAGTCGACTACGACAATGCGTTCTGGGACGGTCAGCGCATGGTGTTCGGAGACGGCGACGGCGAGGTGTTCCAGGGCTTCACCTCCTCCACCACCGTGATCGGGCACGAGCTCGCGCACGGCGTCGTGCAGTTCACCGCCAACCTCGAGTACCAGGGGCAGCCCGGGGCGCTGAACGAGTCGATCGCCGACGTGTTCGGGGCGCTCACCGAGCAGTACCTGCTGGGGCAGACCGCCGATCAGGCGACCTGGCTGGTCGGAGCCGAGATCTTCACGGATGCCGTCGAAGGGCGCGCGCTGCGCTCGATGATCGAACCGGGCACCGCCTACGACGACGACGAGCTCGGCAAAGACCCGCAGCCCGCACACATGGACGGGTTCGTCCGCACCACGGAAGACAACGGCGGGGTGCACATCAACTCCGGCATCCCGAACCGCGCGTTCGCGCTGTTCGCGATCGATCTGGGCGGCAACGCCTGGGAGACCGCGGGGTCGGTCTGGTACGCGGCGCTCACGGGCGGACTGTCGAGCACGGCCGACTTCACGGAGTTCGCCGACGCGACCGTCGCCGCGGCGGCCGCCGTCGACGAGGCGACCGAGGCTGCCGCTCGACGCGCCTGGACGACCGTGGGAGTCTATGGAGATGAGCGAGTCCCCTCGACAGACTGACGGCCCCGTCGTCATCGCGGTGGTGCGCACCGGCGGGATCGCCGGCATCCGCCGCCAGTGGACCGTCGAGCCCGACCCCGCCGAAGCACCGCGGTGGATCACCATGGTCGAGCGACTCCCGTGGGACGACGACGCGGATGCCGGGCGCGGCGCCGACCGTTTCGTGTGGCTGATCCGCGTCCGGACCCCCTCGGAGCGCCGCGAACGCGAACTTCCCGACTCCGCCCTGGACGGCCCGTGGCGGGAGCTGGTCGACGCCGTGCGCGCGGCATCCCGCTGACCTTCCGCCATCCGATCGATCCGGTGTGAATCCGTGCCGGCCCGTGTCCCGCAGGGCGACAATGGGTGCATGGGACTGTTCCAGCAACGACCCGAAGAAGAAGAGAAGCAGTGGGCATTGCCGTCCGAGCCGCTCGAACGCGGTGCGTCCGAGGTGCTCGACACCGCGCCCGCGGTCGACCCGCTGTCGATCGGCCTCGGCGCCGAGACCGGCGGGAGCGTGAGTTCGATCGTCTTTCCCGTCGCGCCCCCGGCTCCGTCGGCCCCCTCGACCGGACGCCGCGAGCCGGACCCCGAGGACTGATCGCACTTTCGAGTCGCCTGACGTGCAGTTCTCGACGCCTACGACCTGCCCGTCGCGCGATTCGAACGGAGAGGGTGCGGGCCGGCAGTGTCGCCCGCCGCGGCTACGGTGGAGGGATGACGATCACCGCCGCGGCAGACGGTTCCGCCCTGGGCAACCCGGGCCCCAACGGATGGGCCTGGTACATCGACGACGCGAACTGGGCCGCGGGCGGCTCGCCGCACGGCACGAACAACCAGGGTGAGCTGCAGGCCGTGCTCGAACTGCTGCGCGCGACCGCCGGTACGACCGAGAAGCTGCTGATCGAGTGCGACAGTCGCTACGTGATCGACTCGGTGACCAAGTGGATGCCGGGCTGGAAGCGCAAGGGGTGGCGCAAGTCCGACGGCGGCCCGGTGCTGAACCGCGACCTGCTCGAGGGCATCGACGAGGCGATCCGCGGGCGCGACGTCGAGTTCTCGTGGGTGAAGGGTCACGCCGGCCACCCGCTCAACGAGGCGGCCGACGAGCGCGCGAACGCCGCCGCGAAGGCGTACCAGCAGAAGCAGGAACCGCGCCGGGGCCCCGGATTCACGATGGCGACGGACGCAGGAGCCGCCGTCGCAGCCTCCGCGCCGATCGCCGCGAACGCGGGCGGCTGGTCGCCCTCCGACGATGACGCCGCCTGGGCGGATGCCGTCGAGGCCGACGCCGCACGCGTCGGAGTCGACGGCGGGGGGAACGCGTCGGTCGGCGCCGCCGCGGCCACGTCCCCCGCCACTGCCGCGTCGCTCGCCGAGCCGCTGTGGGCGGAGGCCCCCGACCTGTTCGACGGCTTCGACGACGAGCCGTCGACCGACCCGATCGAGCTCCGCGTGCAGCTGTCGGGCGAGGAGCACGCGCGCCTCGCCGACCGCGCCGATGCCCAGGGCGTCTCGCTCGAAGAGGCGCTCCGCCGCCTCATCTGACCGCGGCGTAGACTCGCGCCATGTCGACACCTGCGCGCACGATCGGCCGCCTGTTCCTCGGATCCTCGCTCGTGTTCGCGGGCGTCTCGCATCTGACGTTCGCCAGGGAGGAGTTCCAGGCGCAGGTGCCCGAATCGCTGCCGCTCGATCCGGATACGACGGTGCTCACGTCCGGCGTGGTCGAGATCGGCCTCGGCTCCGCGCTGCTGTTCGCACACGGTAAGCGCCGACTCGTCGGAGTGATCGCCGCCCTGTTCTTCATCGCCGTCTTCCCGGGCAACCTCGCCCAGTGGGTGCACCATCGCGACGGCTTCGGCCTCGACACCGAGATCAAACGGTTCGTGCGGCTGTTCTTCCAGCCCGTTCTCGTGCTGCTCGCGCTCTGGTCGACGCGCGGACCACGCCGTTGACACCGACGCACCGCCCGGCTCGCGAGAACCGGGCGGTGCGACTGCGGCGACTCGAGCTCAGACCGCGAGCAGTTCCCGCTCGAGCCGGTCGTACGACGCCTCCATGCCGTCGGCCATGCCGGTGGCGAGGATCATGTCGCGCGTCTCCTTGTCGGGGTACTCGATGTAGAGCGTGATGAGGGTCGCGCCGTCCTCCTCGTAGAGGTTGAGGTCGTTCAGCGTCTCGACCGGCATCCCGATCATCCGCTCGGTCTGCACCGAGCGCCGAGGTGCGTCGATCACGAGCGCCTCACCCTCGAACCCAAAGGGCTGACCCTCGGTGTCGCCGACCGGTGCCCAGGAGGTGCGGTACGTCTGTCCGACCTCGGTCGCGACCACGCACTCGGTCATCTCCCATCCGTCGGGTCCGAGCAGCCACTTCTTCATGAGCTCCGGATCGTTGTGGGCACGCCACACGAGATCGCGCGGGCCGTTCACGAGGCGCGTGATGCGCACGTGGGTGTCGTCGAGGATGTCGACGACCGTGCCCTTGCCCTGCGCGTAGTCACGGAGGTCCTGCAGCACGGCGTCGAGCTGGCTCATCGCCATGCGGATGCCCTCGACCTGACCCATCTCGACGACCTGTTCGAGTGCATCGACCGAATCGAAGTGGCTCGTGGTCACCATGCGCGTGCCGTCGGCGGTGGATTCGAACGCGAACGTCATGCGCTGCGCGGGGAAGCCGTCGAGCGGGTTGCCGTCGGCATCCGCGAAGGAGTCGAGCACCTCGAAGCCGCGGGGCTCGTCGATCGACAGGAACTCCCACGAGCCCGACGAGGACTCGCCCCGCGGGCCGTTCATCGTGTAGTTCGCGCGCCCGCCGACCGTGTGGTCCCAGGCGGTGAACGTGGCCGGCCAGCCGGGAGGGCCCCAGAAGCGCTCCAACTGGCGGGGGTCGCTGTACGCGCTCCAGACCCGCTCGATCGGCGCCGCGAAGTCCGCGACGACGGTCATGGTGAGGTTCTCGGCATCCGTGGTGATATCGGTGACAGGCATGTCAGTCTCCTTCGTCGGTTCGTGAGGTGCTGCTGTTGTCGGTGGAGGTGGTTCGCTGGGTGCCCGAGCTTGGCGAAGGCTCGGCCAGCAGATCGTCGAGGCGGGCGATGCGCGACCGCCACAGCTCTTCGTATCGGGCGAGGAGCGCCCTGGCGCGGGCGATCATCTCGGGGTTCGCGCGGACGAGCCGCTCGCGTCCCTCGGCGCGCTTGACGATGAGGTTCGCGGCCTCGAGCACGGCGACGTGCTTCTGCACCGCGGCGAACGACATCTCGTATTCGGAGGCGAGGGTCGAGACGGACTGCTCCCGCTCGATGGTCCGACGCAGGATGTCGCGTCGGGTCGACGTCGCCAGTGCGTGGAACACACGGTCGACCTCCGCTTCGCTCAGTTCTCTTTGTGCAACCATTTGGTTGTACGTTAGACCCGGGCAGGGCGGGTGTCAACAGCGAGTCGTCGAGGGATTCCACCGATGGAACCGCCGTTGCGGCCGTGGAGGCCCGCGACGCGTGATACTGTCACAAAGTGACAGATGAGACAGCTGGGCTTCCACGTCCCACTCTTCAGCCGGAGGCGGCGCCGGACCTCCGCCGCGACCCCACCGCACCGCTGAAGGTGTCCCGCGTCGCGGCAGCGTTGTTCTGGCGGGACGGACTCACCGCCGCACGCGGAGAGGACATCGCCGCTTCAGCGGGGATCTCCGTGCGGACGCTCTGGCGCTACTTCCGGTCGAAGGAAGCGTGCGTCGAACCCATCCTCGAAAGCCTCGCCGCCCCGCTGCTCGAACTTCTCGACGCATGGCCGGACGAGATGAGCTTCGAGGCCTACATCCGCGGCGTCACCAGGCGCGGTCCGGTCGAGTTCTCCGCCGACCAGGTGCACGGCATGCAGATGGTCACCCTCGCCGACACCGAGCCCGCGCTGCGAGCGATCTGGCTGGTCATCTGTGACGCCTACGAGAAGCGCCTGCGTCACATCGTCGCCCGCCGCCTCCACGAGCCTGCAGATAGCGCCGATGTCGTCCGCATCACCGCGGCCGTTGCTGCCGCGAACCGCGCTCTGAATGACCACCTCGCGGAGGAGTACACCCGCACCGGGCGCAGCCCCGAAGCCGAGACCCTGGCCGCGGCCCTGAACGCGTGCGTCACCGAATCTTCCGGCGGACGCCTCGGCCCATCGACCACCACGACGACGGAAGACGAGAAGTGACCTCCACCACCCACCCCACCCCCGGACGCACACTGCGCGTCTGGCAGTTCCTCGCCGTCGTGATCGGCTACCTCGTGATCGTCCAGGGTCTGGCCATCGCCCTGGCCGCAGGCGACGACGACCGCGGCGCCATCGGGTCCGTGGACGCTCTCGTCCGCGGCATCGTCGTACCCGTCGGCATCGGCGCCGCCTACGTCCTGGTGGTGACCGCGTTTCTCGGGAAGTGGCAGCGCCTGTTCACAGACCCGAGGCGGTTGCGGCCCTGGACGTGGTGGCTGGTCGCAGCACTCGGTCTCGGCATCCTCGCCATCGCCAACTACGGCGGCCTGGCCGCCGCTGGACTGCTGCACGCCCTCGTGTTGCTCGTGGCGGTGCTGCTGGTCGGCTTCTCCGAAGAGTTGCTGTTCCGCGGTATCGGCCTGGACACTTTTCGTGCCGGCGGGCGCCGGGAGGTAATGGTCGCCGTGTGGAGCTCACTCGCATTCGGTCTCGCACACGGGACCAACGCCGTAGTCACGGGCGACGTTCCTGGAGCGCTCCTACAGGTGGTCCTGACGACCACGGTCGGTGCAGTGCTCTACCTGGTCCTCCGGGTCACCGGCAGCCTCGTCGCAGCGATGGCGGCTCACGCGCTGTGGGACTTCTCGGTCCTGTCCACCCAGATCGACCTGTCGAACACGCACGACATCGTCAACGCTGCGCCGATCGTCATCATCGGAATCCTGGTGACGGTGATGTTCCTTCGAAAGCGGTTGACCCGGGAGCCGGCGCATGCCGTCGGAGCGAAGATCGACGAGATCCGCGATGCCATCGCGCGGCTACGAGCCGCAGCGACGCACGACGACGACGCTCCTCGGGGCGAGGTGGCCGACCGGCTCGCGCGCCGGTTCGAGGGCATCGACGGACCCGCCGACGCGCGCGCGGCGGCCCGCGACGCCCTGCGCCTCTATCGCGGGGGCATGGGATCGTTCTCCGACACGGGGACCGCCGTCATGGACGCTGCCGTCGAGCGCCTGCGTCGCGCGCTCGAGCGCGCGGTCTAGCGAGCCGGACTCGGTCGCGATAGTTCCATTCAACTGAATCCATATCCCGTATTCGGGCGTAAGGTGGAAGGAAGGACGGACCCGTCCGAGAAGATCTCCCGGAACCGGTGCCCGCCCGGGAAGAAGCCCACCCATGGCTCAGTACGACGTCTCCGACCGCTCCGCGATCGTGACCGGGGGAGGCAGCGGGATCGGCCGGTCGACGGCACTCCTGCTGGCGAAGAACGGCGCATCCGTCGTGATCAACGACCTGAACGCAGACAACGCGAACGCGGTGGTCGAGGAGATCCGCGCCGCCGGCGGCACTGCCGAGGCCTCGGTGGGCGACGCGACCGACACCGACTGGATCGCATCGTCGATCACGCTCGCCAACTCGCTGGCCCCGCTGCGCATCGGCGTGAACAACGCGGGCATCGGGGGGGCATCCGCTCCCACCGCCGACTACGACGACGACGCGTGGGACAAGGTGATCTCGATCAACCTGAACGCCGTGTTCCGCAACATGAAGGCGCAGATCTCATCGATGCTCGAGAACGGCGGCGGCTCCGTCGTGAACATCGCGTCGATCCTCGGCAGCGTCGGGTTCGCCAACTCCCCGGCCTACGTCACCGCCAAGCACGGCGTGGTGGGCATGACCAAGTCGGCCGCACTGGAGTACTCCGACAAGGGCGTTCGCGTGAACTCCGTCGGCCCCGGCTTCATCGACACCCCACTGCTCGCGACCATGGGCGACGAGGCGAAGGCGTTCCTCGTGAGCAAGCACCCGATCGGTCGTCTCGGCCGCCCGGACGAGGTGGCGAACCTCATCGCGTTCCTCGCCAGCGACGCCGCGAGCTTCATCACGGGCAGCTACCACCTCGTCGACGGTGGTTACACCGCGCCCTGATCGCGCACCGTCATGCGCGGGGCTTGCGCGCCTCGAGCACGCCGGCGAGCAGCGCCGCGACGAGCGCTGCCGCCGGCGCCACGATGAGACCGACCCGCAGGCCCTCGGTCTCGGCGAGGAAACCGACGAACGGCGGGGACAGCAGGAATCCGAGGCGCAGCAACCACGAGACGATCGTGAGCCCGGCACCGGCACGGAGTCCTGGTAACTCGTCGGCGGCATGCATCGCGGCGGGGATGAGCGTGGCGATGCCGAACCCGACGGCAGCGAATCCGGCGATCGTGCCCGGCACGCTGGGGAACACGAGCGCGAGGGTCATGCCGGCGGCGGCGATGAGTCCGCCCAGGCGGGCCACCGCGCGCTGGCCGAACCGATCGGTGAGGCCGTCGCCCAGCATCCGTCCGATGAACTGCGCACCGACGAGCGCGATGAAGCCGAGCGGGGCGACGGCCGCCGCGGCGCCCAGCGACTCCGAGAGGTAGAGCGTCGCCCACGAGTTGCCCGCGTCCTCGGCGACCGCGCCGGCCATGGCGATGAGAGTGAGCGCGACGAGGATCAGGACGAGTCGCGGCGTGACGCGCCGGCGCACGGCCGTGGCGACCTCGGCCGGATCGGCTGTCGCCTCGGCATCCGCGTCCTCATCCCGCCCCGGCAGACAGAACGCCAGCGCGACGAGCGCGACCGTCACGAACACGGCGGTCGAGATACCCAGGTGCACGCCGAGCGGCAGCTGCAGCGCGATGGCCGCCGCGGCCATACCGCCGCCGAGCACGGCGCCGATCGACCAGATTGCGTGGAACGAGTTGATGATCGACCGCCCGTAGCGGCGCTGCACCCGCAGCCCGTGGGCGTTCTGCGCGACGTCGGTGATCGCATCCGACGCGCCGCCGATCAGCAGGGCGACGGCGAACAGGATGCCGGAGGGCGACAGCGCCGCCGCGAGCAACCCGAGGCCGGTCGCGATCGTGCCGAAGACGGCCATACGCGCCGAGCCGAAGCGACGGATGAGCACGGCGGCGAGGAGTCCGGCGGCGATGGCTCCGGCGGGGAACGCGGCGATCGCGAGACCGTAGCCGACATTGTCGAGACCCAGGCTCGCCTTGATCTCGGGATAGCGCGGGAGGATGTTCGCGAACAGCGCGCCGTTCGTGAGGAAGAGTGCCGAGACGGCGATGCGCGCACGACGGACGGTGCGGTCTGGCGTGGTGCGTCGAATCGTTTCGGCGGAGCTCATGCGTACGATCGTACACGTAGCGTGACGGCCGCCCGATATCCGCCGGGACCGCGATTCAGCGAAGGAGGGACTCGCCCTCCGGAGCGACCGACGCCGACGCCGACGCCACGGCCGCCTTCGCGTCGTCGAGGTCGGAGAAGATCCCGATCACGTCAGACCGAGGCCCCGACGCTTCGAACCCCCGACCGGGGACGACCGTGATCGACCCGAGGTACTGCAGCCCGTCATTGCCGACGTGGAAGCCGGGCTCGACCTCCACCCACAGCCCGCGGGGCGTGGCGACTGCACGAGTGCGTGCTCCTGCCGCGGCGCGTGCCGCGACTCCGATGCGCTTCGACATCGTCAGGCGCTCATGGCGTGGAGCTGCGGAGCAGCCGCCACCTCTGCGAACTCGGCACGGGTGAGGTCGAGGCCTCCCGAGGAGTTCGCGGCGTTCATCATCTTGACGAGCAGCGCCCGGTCGATGGGAGTCTCCTCCTCCATCACGAAACGCAGCGGGATCGCCGCCTGCACCCACAGCGTCTCGACGCCTCCCGGCGTGTGCAGCGTCAGGGCGAACGATTCGTTGCGCCGAAGCTTGGTGAGGGTGACGGCTCGGACGTGCGTCAGAGTCTCGTCCTCGACGTCGATCGGCAGTGTCGAGTTCCCGTAGGTCAGGTGTCCCATCGTGTCTCCCATCCCGTGATTCCTTCAACATTTAGATTACTAGGTTACCTAGCTAAATGCCAGCCGAGGGAGAATCGAGTTCACGAAAGGTCGCTGATCTCCTCCGTCAGGCGGCGCAGGAAGCGCGAGACGACATCGCTCTGCTCGGGCGTGAACTCGCTCGCGATGTCCTCGATGCGCTGCGTGAGATCGTCGGCGGGAGAGTTGAGATCGCGCAGCGACGGTCGAAGCACCTTCGACCTCGCGTCCGCGGGGTGCGGTGCGACGACGATCTGACCGCGCTCCTGCAGGCGACGGAGGACGCTGGTCACCGCCGCCGTGCTGACGTTGAGGTGCGCGGCGAGATCACCGGGGGTCGCGGGGGAGTCGGCCGGGGCCTCGGCGATGAAACGCAGAGCCTCACGGTCGGTGTCATTGGGTGCTCGACGCGAGGAGAGCCTGCGAGCGAGCTGCGATTCGGCACGACGGAGGTCGTCGACACGCTCCACCAGTTCGCGGGTCGTCACCTGTGTCGCATCCTTGATCTCGGCCATGCCGTCACCCCCTGACTGAATCATTCTACAAGAGAACCTCGTAAGCAGGCAGACTAGGGATATGCGATGCATTGCACCTCGTGATCGGGTGAGAAGATGGAGTCCTGTCGGAAAGGACGCCATGGGAGAGCGATTCACGCCCGAAGAGGCGGGGTACATCCTGTACTCCGAGGTCATCGAGCGCCTGCGCGAGCGTTTCCCGACGGTCCCCGACTGGCGGCTCGAGCAGATCGTCGCCGCCGAGAACGAGGCGATCACCGGAGGGATGCTGAGCATCGTGCCCGCGGAGGTCGAATCCGGAGCGGTCGAGATGCTCACGCGCGAGCAGGATCGCATGAGCGACGACGACGAGGTGGCCTGATGTCTCAGTCTCCCGAGGAATTCACGCGGTCGGGCTACTGGTACCCCGACGCCGAGTCCGCGAGCACGGTCGACGTGCTGAACCTGCTGCGTCGCTACCGGTCGGCCGAGACCGCGATGCGGGCCCGTACCCGCGCCTCGATGAAGATGAACGAGACCGATCTCGTCGCGCTGCGCTTCCTGCTGCGCGAGCAGCGCGCCGGCCGGATCGTGCGCCCGATCGACATCGCCCGCATGCTCGACATCTCCACGGCTTCCACCACCACCCTCATCGACCGCCTCGAGAAGAGCGGTCACGTGCGTCGTGAAGCACACCCGACCGACCGCCGCGCGGGCGTCGTGGTGCCGACCGTGAGCAGCGACGACGAGGTGCGCGAGACGCTCGGCGCCATGCACCGCCGCATGCTCGCCCTCGTCGACGAGATGAGCGACAAGGAACGCGCCGTCGTGACGCGCTTCCTCGCCGGCATGACCTCGGCGATCGAGGAGGCGACCGACCTCGACCAGGAGCTGCGCGACGTCATCCGCTCGCACGAGGAATCCGAGTCCTCGGGCGAGTAGCCTTGGGGCTCAGGCCCGCTCGCCGGTCTCGACCCGCCCGCCCGCCTCGTCTCGCGCGCCCGCCTCGTCCCGCGCGCCCGTCTCGACCCGCTCCGGGAACAGCTCGTCGAGATCGAGGTCGGGGTTCTCGTCCTGCGTCTCGACGAGCTCGACGGCCTCCTCGATCGTCTGCACGCTCGGCATCGCCCCGGGGAGCGGTCGGCGCGCCGACTCCTTCAGCACGATCACCGCGATGAATCCGGCGATCGAGGTGCCGATCACGTAGAAGGCCGGCGCCAGCGACGACCCGGTCCACTGCACGAGCGCCTCCATCACGACCGGCGCAGTGCCGGCGAACAGCGCCACCGCGAGGTTGTAGGAGATGCCCATGCCGCCGTACCGCGAGGAGGTCGGGAAGAGCGCGGGCAGCGACGACGCGAGGTTGGCGACGTAGAACGTCACGGGGAAGGCGAGCAGCACGAGGCCGAGCACAGTCGACCAGATCTCGCCGTGCATCATCAACAGGAAGGCGGGCACGGCGAACACGATCGCCGAGACCGAACCGATGAACAGCACCTTCCGGCGGCCGATGCGGTCCGAGAGCCGACCCGTCAAGGGGATGCAGAGCGCCATCGCCACGAGCACGGGCAGCGTCAGCAGGGTGCCGTGCACGGGGTCGTACCCGAGGGTGCCGGTCAGATACGTCGGCATGTACGAGGTGAGGGCGTAGCCGACGGTGTTGGCGGCGGCGACGAGCACGAACGCCGTCAGCAGCTCGCGCCAGTAGGAGCGGATCAGCGCGAACACGCCCTTTGGGGCGTCGGCGGACGCCTGCGCCTCATCGGCCGCGCGCTTCGCGGAGTCCTGCGCCTCCTGGAAAGCCGGGGTGTCCTCGATCTTGAGTCGGAAGTAGATCGCCACCGCGCCGAGAGGCAGGGCGACGAGGAACGGGATGCGCCAGGCGAAGCCCTGCATGACGTCATCCGAGAGCGTGAGCTGCAGGATCGACACGAACGCGGCACCGACGGCGAAGCCCATGTACGACCCCAGGTCGAGCAGCGACGCGTAGAAGCCGCGGCGCTTATCGGGCGCGTACTCGGTGATGAAGGTCGTGGCACCGGCGTACTCGCCGCCGGTCGAGAATCCCTGCGCGAGCTTGAGCACGATGAGAAGGATCGGCGCCCACACGCCGATCACGGAGTAGTCGGGCAGCACGCCGATGAGGAAGGTCGCCGCGGCCATCATGATGAGGGTGAAGGCCAGGATGCGCTGACGCCCGAGGCGGTCGCCGAGCTGTCCGAGCACGATGCCGCCGAGCGGACGCGCGACGAAGGTCACGGCGAAGACGCCGAGCGAGAACAGGGCCTGAGCGCCCTCCGAGGCGTCGGGCAGGAACGCCCGGCCGATGATCACGGCCAGGTACCCGTACACGCCGATGTCGTACCACTCCATGAGGTTGCCGACGACGGTGCCGGCCACCGCGCGGCGGAGCATCGGTCGGTCGACGACCGTGACGTCGTCGACCGTGAGACGGCGCGGCTCGTCGTCTTTGACGAGACCCAGTCGGCGGCCCAGCCGTCGCCAGAGGGATTCGCTCTTGAGTGATTCGGACATGATGTTCTCCCTGCTCCCCCGGTTCGCGCGCCGGATGCACGCGGAGAGGCACGACGGGGAGGCGGCACCGCCGCCTCCCCGCGTGACGTGAACGCCTCAGTTCTTGAAGGCGTCCTTGACGTTCTCGCCGGCCTTCTTGGCGTCGGCCTTGACCTGGTCGGCCTTGCCCTCGGCCTCGAGCTTCTCGTTGTCGGTCACCTTGCCGACCGCCTCCTTCGCCTTGCCGGCGATGTCCTGAGCGGCGTTCTTGATCTTGTCATCGAGTCCCATGAGGGCTTCCCTTCTCTCTTCCAACGGTGGTCTGCGGTCTGCGGCTCACGCCTGCAGGAGCTGTGTGACGATCACGGTCATCAGCGGCACGGATGCGGCGGCGACGAGCACCATGAGCCCTGCCGCTCCGAGGATCTCGCGACCCGGTCGAGCGGAGACGAGGGACGCGCGATCGATCCCGATCGCGCGTCCCACGGCCTCGCTGGCGGGGAGCGGCGCGAGGCTGGCCGCATCCGAGAGCGTCGACGTCGCGTCATGTGGGGCCTGATCGACGCGAACGGGGGAATTCGCTGCTCCGGACATATCCATCACCTACCTTCGATGGCAGGTTACTAGATGAACTAGTGATTCGGAAGCCTAGTGAAAATTCCGGTGTCTAGGCATACCCTCGGGAGCATGACGGAGCTCACTCAGCCCACCGGCCACGAAGACGCGCTGCGCGCAGTCCCCCGCGACGACGGATCGATGCCCCGAGCTCTCGTCCTCGGCGCCACCGGATACATCGGCGGGCGCCTCACCCCGCGGCTCCTCAACGCCGGCTACCGCGTGCGCGTACTGGCGCGCGACGCGGCGCGCGCGGCATCCTTCCCCTGGGGATCCGACGCCGAGATCGTCGAAGGATCCGCCGACGACGAGGATGCCGTCGCCGAGGCCATGCGCGACGTCGACGTCGTCTACTACCTGATCCACTCGATGTCGGCGGGCAAGGGCTTCGAGGAGAGCGACGAGCAGGCAGCCCAGACGGTGGCGGATGCCGCGGCGGCCGCCGGAGCGCGACGCATCGTCTACCTCGGCGGACTGCACCCCGACGACGTGAAGCTCTCGGCTCACCTGCGCTCGCGCGTGCACGTCGGCGAGATCTTCCTGGAGTCGGGCGTTCCGACACTCGTGCTGCAGGCCGGCGTCGTCATCGGATCGGGGTCGGCGTCGTTCGAGATGATCCGCCACCTGACCGAGGTGCTGCCGTACATGCCGGCTCCGAAGTGGGTGCGCAACCGCATCCAGCCGATCTCCGTGCGCGACGTGCTGCACTACCTGCTGGGCGCCGCCCGCGTCGACGACAGCGTGAACCGCGCCGTCGACATCGGCGGCCCCGACGTCCTCCGCTACGGCCAAATGATGAACGGATACGCCGTCGAAGCCGGCCTCCCCCAGCGGGCCATCGCCGCGCTGCCCGTGCTGACCCCTGGCCTCGCCTCGCACTGGGTGAACCTCGTGACGCCCGTGCCGCGCGCGATCGCACGACCGCTCGTCGCGTCTCTGCAGAACGAGTGCATCGTCAAAGACCGCGCCGTGGACGAGCTCATCCCCCGGCCCGACGGCGGACTCACACCGTACCGTCAGTCGGTGCGTCTCGCACTCGGACGCGTGAACGCGGACGCGATCGAGACGAGCTGGCAGGACTCCGAGGTCTCCGGCGCTCCGAGCGACCCGCTGCCGAGCGACCCCGAATGGGCCGGGCGCATGGTCTTCACGGATGCGCGGTCGCTGCGCACCACCGCCTCGGTCGAGGGGCTCTGGCGCGTGATCATCGGCATCGGCGGAGAGAACGGCTGGTACTCGTCGCCGTTCCTCTGGGCCGTGCGTGGATGGATGGATCGCCTCGTCGGCGGCGTCGGCCTGCGCAGGGGCCGCCGCAACAAGGCCGCAGCGCGGGTCGGCGACGCGATCGACTTCTGGCGCGTCGAGGCCGTCGAGGAGCCGGGACGCGACACCGAGGCCTCCGACGCGAGCGGCGGACTGCTGCGCCTGCGCGCCGAGATGAAGGTACCCGGCGAGGCGTGGCTCGAGCTGCGCGCACTCCCCGACGGCAGGGGCGCGCGCTACGAGCAGCGCGCCGTGTTCTTCCCCCGAGGACTCGCCGGACGACTGTACTGGTTCGCCGTGCTGCCGTTCCACGGGTTCATCTTCGCCGGGATGGCGGCGCGCATCACGGCTGCCGCGGAGAAGCCGGTCGAGACCGTCGCGCCCGGTCGCTGACGCGGGAAGGGCGGGTCAGCGCTCGGTCGGGGCGGTGCCGCCTGCCTCGTCGACCGACTCGGCCGTGTCCTCGGCGAGCGCCGCGGGCGGGTCCGTCGGGGCAGGGGATGCCACGGCATCCTCTCCCGCCTCCGTGCCCGCCTCCGGGATGATGTCGATCGCCTCGGTGGCCGTCGCGTAGACCTCGGCGAGGCTGTCGTCGACCTCGGCCTCGTCGATCCAGGCGAGGTCGTCCTCCGAGTGGTCGTACTCGACCGGCACGAGCGCGAAGTCGTCGCCGTACTCCTCGAGTCCGGCCATGACGCTGTGCCGCACGGCCATGCGCGCGTAGCGCTCGCGCAGGATCATGGGGTCGCGACGCAGGTCCTTCATGAAGGCGACCATCATGAAGGCCATGATCACCGCGAACGGCAGCGCGGCGATGATCGTCACGTTCTGCAGCGAGCGCAGACCGCTGCCCTCCTCGCCGCTGACGAGCAGCACGGCCGCGATGACTCCGACGAGCACACCCCACACCACCGCGACCCAGCGCGACGGATCGGGGCGGCCCTGCTGCGACAGCGTGCCCATCACCAGAGACGCGGAATCGGCGCCGGTGATGAAGAAGATCGAGATCAGCAGGATCAGAAGGATGCTGGTGATCAGCGGGAACGGAAGGTTCTCGAGCACGCCGAACAGCACCTCCTCCGGCGGGTCGACCGTGAGGCCGGCACCGTCCATCTGCTGCTGGATCGCCGTGGTGCCGAAGATCGCGAACCAGACGAGCGAGATCACGGCCGGCACCACGATGACGACCGACACGAACTGGCGCAGCGTGCGTCCGCGCGAGATCTTCGCGATGAACATGCCGACGAACGGCGACCACGAGATCCACCACGCCCAGTAGAAGATCGTCCAAGTCGAGAGGAACATCTGCGTCTCGTCGCCCTGGGATGCCGAGCGCGCGATCATCTGCGGCAGATCGCCGAGGAACTGCACGGCCACCGAGGGGATGACGTTGAGGATCAGCAGCGTCGGCCCGACGAAGAACACGAAGAACGCCAGCACGAGGGCGGCGACCGCGTTGATGTTCGACAGCGCGCGGATGCCCTTGCTCACACCCGAGACGGCGGATGCGATGAAACAGGCGGTGAGCACCGCGATCGCAGCGATGAGGACGCCGTTGCCGAGCTCGCCGATGCCGCTGACGATCTCGACGCCGTGTCCGATCTGCAGGGCGCCGAGGCCGAGCGACGCGGCCGTGCCGAACAGGGTGACGATGATCGAGAAGATGTCGATGGTGCGGCCGAGCGGTCCGGTGGTGCGACCCTCGCCGAGCAGCGGAGCGAAGATCGACGAGATCAGCGGGGTGCGGCCGCGGCGGAACGCGCCGTAGGCGATCGCGCCGCCGACGAGCGCGTAGAACGCCCACGCCTGCGGACCCCAGTGGTACAGCACCTGGGCCTGGGCGGTGTGCACGGCCTCGAGAGTGTTCGCCTCGACCGTGCCCGGCGGCGGCGACTCGAAGAACGTCAGCGGCTCGGCGGCGCCCCAGAAGACCAGGCCGATGCCCATGCCCGCGGCGAAGAGCATCGAGATCCACGAGAACATCGAGAACTCGGGCTCCTCGTCGTCGCGACCGAGCGGGATGCGTCCGTACCGGCTGAAGCCGATGAACAGCATGAACACGAGGATGACGGTCGCGATCGTCGTGAAGAAGAATCCGAAGTACTCGACCACCCATGCGAGCACCGCCGACGTCGTGCCGGCGAGGTTGTCGCCCGCGAACACGCCCCACGCGATGAACGCGATGGTGAGGGATGCGGCGACGCCGAAGACCAGCGGATCGGTGCGGTACGTGCGTCCGGTCTCTTCGACCGAGACCCCGGGCACGAGGGCCGGGTGGACGCTGCGCGGCGGGACGGCGGCGATGTCGCGGACGATCTTGCCCGCCTGCATCCCGGCCTGCCGCAGGGCTCCGGTGGTGGTCTTCTGAACGTCGGTCCGCGAGGGGGGTGTCTCGTCAGGAGTGTCCATGACTCCCGATTCTCCCATGCCGGCATATCGGGGCCGGTTCGCGCCCGTCGGTCGTCACCCCCGGTCGTTGAGCGCGGACGACGAAGTCGACCGAGACGAAACGCGACGACCCCTCGCTCAAAGCCCCGCGAAGCAGGCTCAGCGCGAGCGGCGACCGAGGCCGGCGAAGACGGCGTGCAGCAGCGGGAGCCCCGACGCGCAGATGAGGGTGATGCCGAGGGGTTCGAGCGTCGGCGCCAGCAGCGCCCCGCCGACGAGCATCGCCGCGAACAGCACACCCGACCCGATGCGCCGGGCGATGCCCTCGAGCCGGTCGAGGCGGCGTTCGAGTCGCGACGTGTCGAATGTCACGGTTCCCGCGTCGACGCGGGAGATGATCGCGTCGATCCGCTTCGGCAGACGGTAGGTGATCGCGGCGGTCTCCATCGCCTGGTCGGCCATGTCGCGCATGAGACCGCTGCTCTGCTCGCGCAGCAGGCGTCCGGCGTAGGGCTCTGCGGCATCCCACACGTTGAAGTCGGGGTCGAGGCTCGAGCACATGCCCGAGGTCAGCGACACGGCGCGGATGAGCAGCAGCATGTTCTCGGGCAGCTGCAGGGGCAGCGAGCGCACCATGTCGCCGAACTCGTTCGCGAAGTCCGTGAACTCGCGCGGATCGACCGTCGCGAGTTCGGCGAACCCCATGCCGCCGAAGCGGGCGAACAGCGCGGTGAGCGCGCGTTCCAGCTCGCCGGTGTCGGCCGAGGGCAGCAGCACTCCGATCTCCTGCGCGGCGGCGACGAGTCCGCGACTGTCGCGCGCGGTCACCGCGATGAGCAGGGTGCGCAGCCCGTCGCGCAGGTTGTCCGGCACTTCGGCCATCATCCCGAAGTCGATGAAGGTGAGCCGGAAGCCGGTCGGCAGAGACGCGTCGGGGGTGACGAAGATGTTGCCGGGGTGCGGATCGGCGTGCACGAAGCTGTGCGTGAACACCTGGTCGAACATGACCTCGGCGAACGCGTCGGCGACGGCGGAGGGGTCGATGCCCGCGGCGCGCAGAGCTTCCGTGTCGTTGATCTTGATGGCCGTGACGTCGGAGAGAGTGAGCACCCGTCGGGTCGAGCGCTCCCAGACGATCTCGGGGGCGTCGATGCGCGGGTCGTCGGCGAAGTTCTCCCGGAAGCGCTCGGCGCTGCGGGCCTCGTGCAGGTAGTCGATCTCCTCGAAGCTCGTCGCCGCGAACTCCTCGACGAGGGCCGGCGCGTCGACGCGGTCCGACACGAACCGAACGCGCATCGCCCAGCGCGAGACGCGGCGCAGGGCGGAGAGGTCGACCGCGACGATCCCGTCGATGCCCGGCCGCTGCACCTTGACGACGACGTCGCGGAGGCCCGTGTCGGCGGCATCCTCGTCCGACAGCCGGGCGCGATGCGCCTGGCCGAGGGATGCCGCGGCGACCGGCGTCTCGTCGAACCAGGCGAACACGCGGGCCAGCGGGGCGCCGAGCTCGGCTTCCGCGACGCGGCGGATATCGGGCAAGGGGACGGCCGGCACCTCGTCCTGCAGCCCCTCGAGCTCCTTGGTGATCTCGGGCGGCAGCACGTCGAGGCGCGACGACATGAACTGCCCGACCTTGATCATGAGACCGCCGAGGTCGATCGCGAGGGTGTGGAACCGCCGCGCGAAACGCTGCATGCGCGACCCGCGGGTCCGCTCGGCGATGCCGGTGAGTCCGAACCGTGGGAGCACGAGTTCGAACCACCAGATCGCGATGAACTCGCGGGCCGCGAACGACACGATGCGGCGGTAGCGGGCGCGGTGGGCGCCCTGCGCCGCGGCATCCGTCATCGATGGTTCCCGTTCGTTCGCGTTCAGTCCTGAGCGAGGATCGTGTACAGCCTACGGCGGGCCTCGTCGAGCACGTCGATGGCCTGCTGCACCTGCTCGGGACTGCCGCTGCGTCCGACCTGGGCGGCGGCGGCTGCGAGGTCGACACCGGCCTTCGGCAGCGCGGAGAAGCGCGGGTCGTTGCGGTGGCCGTCCTTGGTGGAGCTGGACTCCCACGGCGCGGGCGTCTCGGTCGACTCGGAGGCGACGGCGCGACCGGCTTCGGTGAGCGAGTAGGTCTTGCGACCGTTCTGCTCCTCGGCCTCGATCAGGCCCTCGTCGGCGAGCAGCTGCAGCGTCGGGTACACCGATCCTGCGCTGGGCTTCCACGATCCGCCGCTGCGCTCGGCGATCTCGCTGATGATCTGGTAGCCGTGCATGGGGCGCTCGGCGAGGAGCGAGAGCACGGCGGTGCGGACGTCGCCGCGGGCCATGCGCGTCCCACCGCTGGGGCGCTGCTGGTCGAACGACTTGCGCAGCTGGTCGAGCGCGTCGAAGAGCGCGCCGGCCGGACCGTTCGGGCCGCCGAAGCCGCCGGATCCGAAGATGCCGCCGAGCGGGTTGTCGCCGCCGGTGGAGCCGGTGCCGAAGGGGAATGCGTTGTTCATGATGACCTCCCAGTGCTGTTGGTGGAGCCGGTGAGCGATACTCAACGATATATCGTTAAGTCTGGGCATGGGGTGGGAGTCTCGCTCGAGACTGCACGTCCGCAGACGTATCGCAACCCCGTGCGCATCCATAGCCGACACTGATTGACTGCTTCACGATGTCGACAGTGTCCGAAGACCCCCAGTCCCCTCCCGCCGAGTCGTCCGCTCCCGAGTCGGTGCGCGTGAGCGTGGTCGTGCCCGTGTTCAATCCGAACGAGGCGTTCGACCAGCTCATCTCCTCCCTCGACCGGCAGACCCTCGACCGCACGCAGTTCGAGGTGCTGCTCTGCGACGACGGATCCGACGAGAAGACCAGGAAGCGACTGGCGGAGGTCGAGAGCACGCGGCCGTACGTGCGCGTGCTGTACCTGCCGCACTCCGGGTGGCCCGGCACTCCGCGCAACGAGGGCGTCGCCGCCGCGCGCGGCCGCTACGTGCAGTTCGTCGATCAGGATGACTGGCTGTTCGAGTCGGCGCTGGAGGCGCTGTGCGACTACGCCGACGAGCACGGCTCCGACGTCGTCGTGGGCAAGGAGGTCGGTATCGGCCGACCGCTGCCCCGCCGCATCTACCGCCGCGACGTGCCGAACGCGCAGCTCGGCGAAGACCCGCTGCTCGAGATGCTGACGCCGCACAAGATGTTCCGCACCGCGTTCCTGCGCGAGAAGGGCGTGCGGTTCCCCGACGGCAAGGTGCGCCTCGAGGACCACCTCTTCGTGATGCGCGCGTACTTCGAGGCACGGACGATCTCGATCCTCGGCAGCGTCCCCTGCTACGCCTGGGTGAAGCGGTCGGGGAGTGCGAGCTCGGCGCGCATCGACCCGGAGTCGTACTTCCCGCACCTCGAGGCGGTGCTCGATCTCGTCGAGCAGTACACCGAACCCGGCCGGTTGAGAGACCGCCTGCTGCGGCACTGGTTCCGCGGCAAGATCCTCAAGCGGGTGTCGGGCAAGCGCATGGTCGCCTACCCGGCCGAGTACCGCAACCGTCTGCTCGACGCCGTGATCCCCATCGTGCAGCGCCGGTTCGGACCGGGGGTCGACGCCGGGCTCGCGTTCCCTCAGCGGATCAGGGCCGCACTGCTGCGCGCCGACCGCCGTGCCGAGCTCGTGACGTTCGCGCGCTTCGAGAAGGAGATGGACTGCCGGGTCACCGTCACCTCGGCATCCTGGTCGCGCGGCGGCGGACTGAGACTCGCCCTGCGCGTCGCCATCATGCGCGACGGGCGGGAGGCGCTGACCTTCGACGACGGCGCGCTGACGTCGCTGCCCGTGGCGTTCGACGGACTCCCCACCGGACTCCTCAACGCAGGGCGGGAGCTGCAGAACGACCGCATCGAGCTCGTCGTCCCTGGCGAGGGCGACTCGGTCAGGCACGTGACGAGCGCGTCGTTGCGCAAACGGTCGACCACGACCGTCGCGATCGACCCGCTGCGCGTCTTCGGCCCCGACGACGAGTCGCGCGAGGCGCGGATCATCGCGAAGGTCCGCCGCGCCGGATGGACCTTCGACGTGCCCCTGACAGCGGATGCTGCGACGCTGGCCGGCGCCGGACGCTCACCGCTCCTCGCAGGACGCACCTGCACGCCCGTCGCGACGAGCGGCGGTGCGGTCGAGCTGCGCCGCGTCTGGCCAGGCGGACGCCTCAAGGACGTGGCCGGTCGGGCGGTGCGCAGGATCCGGAGCGGTCTGCGGAAGCGCTGACGCGCGGCGCCCGCCCCCGCAGCACCGGCACCACGGTCAGCGGGCGAGGGTCAGCACCTCCGCGCCGTCGTCCGTGATGGCGATCGTGTGCTCGGTGTGGGCGGTGCGGCATCCGGTCGCGCTGCGGAGGGTCCAGCCGTCGGCGTCGGTGACGAGCTCGGCGGTGTCAGCCATGACCCAGGGCTCCAGTGCGAGCAGGAGTCCGGGGCGCAGTCGGTACCCGCGTCCGGGGCGTCCGTCGTTCGCGACGTGCGGATCCTGGTGCATGGTCGACCCGATGCCGTGCCCGCCGAATTCGAGGTTGATCTCGTATCCGGACTCGCTCAGCACGGTGCCGATCGCGTGCGACAGATCGCCGATGCGCGCATCGGGCCCGGCGGCGCCGATCCCGGCGGCGAGAGCGCGCTCGGTCGCGTCGATGAGGGCCAGGTCCTCGGGTGCCGCGCGATGCCCGACCACGAAGCTGATCGCCGCGTCGGCCGCGACGCCGCGGAGCTTCACGGCGAGGTCGAGCGTGAGCAGGTCGCCGTCGGCGAGCACGCGATCGTGCGGCATGCCGTGCAGCACGGCGTCGTTCACCGCGGTGCAGACGTAGTGGCCGAACGGTCCGCGGCCGAACGACGGGGCGTAGTCGACATAGCAGGACTCGGCTCCGGCATCCTCGATCAGCTCTCTGGTCCACCGGTCGAGGTCGAGCAGGTTCACGCCGACCGCGGTGCGCTGCTTCAGGGTCTGCAGGATGCCGCCGACGAGAGCCCCGGTGTCTCGTGCCCGCTCGAGCTGGTCGTGGTTGAGGATCTCAATCATGTGCTGCGCCGCCCATCGTTGCGATAACTATCCCGGTAATACTATCCCGGTATTAGAATGGGCGCATGATGGTCCGCCTGCCGTTGAGTCCCGCCGAAGTCGAGCGGGGAGAGCGCCTCGGCGCCCTGCTGCGTCGCGCTCGCGGCGAGCGCTCGATGCTGAGCGTCGCGCTCGACGCCGGCGTCTCACCCGAGACCCTGCGCAAGATCGAGTCCGGCCGCGTCGCCACTCCGGCGTTCCCGACGATCGCCGCGATCGCCGGCGTGCTGCACCTGTCTCTCGACGCGGTGTGGGCCGAGATCGAGCCGATCCGCGACGTGCGCGACGCCCGCGGACGCGTCGCGTCCTGACATGGCGACCGCTCTCGTCACCGGCAGCTCGCGCGGCATCGGCCGCGCTGTCGCGCAGGCCTTCGCCCGCCGCGGCGACCGGGTCGCGGTGCACTACGGCGCCGACCGCGACGCCGCGGAGCAGACTCTCGCGTCGCTCGACGGCTCGGGGCACGCGATCGTCGGCGGAGACCTCGGCGATCCGGCGGGCGCCCGGGACGTGGTGGATGCCGCGATCGCGGCGCTCGGGTCGCTCAGCATCCTGGTGAACAATGCGGCCGTCGCGCCGAGTGCGGCGAACGAGCACCGCGTGGATGCGACGACCTACGAGGCCTGGCAGCAGGCGTGGGCGCAGATGACGGCCGTGAACCTGGTCGGCGCCTCGAACGTGACGATGCTCGTCGCGCAGCACATGATCGCGCGCGGCGACGGCGGGGCGATCGTGAACATCGGGTCGCGTGGAGCGTTCCGCGGCGAGGCCGACCACCCCGCCTACGCGGCGACGAAGGCCGGACTCCAGGCGTTCGGGCAGTCGATGGCGCTCGTGCTCGCGCCGCACGGCATCTCCGTCGCCTCGGTCGCTCCGGGCATGATCGCCACCGACCGGCAGACGCCGAAGCTCGAGGGAGCCGGGGGCGACGGCATCCGCGGGCAGAGCCCGTTCGATCGCGTCGGCACCCCGCAGGAGGTCGCCGAGGCCGTGGCCTATCTCACGTCGCCGGGGGCCGTGTGGGCGTCAGGTGCGGTGCTCGACCTGAACGGGGCATCGTACTTCCGGTGAGCGCCGCGCGTGCGTCGCACTTGTGCGTCCGCGTCGCAGGTCTGCCGCGCATCCGTGCGACGCGGACGCGAATCTGCGACCGCAGCGCACGGCGGAGAGACGGGAGGATGCCGCGTCAGCCGCGCAGCACGGAGTCGAGGAGCCCGGGGAAGAGGGCGTCGAGGTCGTCGCGCCGCAGTGTCAGCATCCGCCGTCGCCCGTTCGGCTCGTTGCGAATGACGCCCGCTTCGCGCAGCACCTTCATGAAATGCGACTTGGTCGACTTCGGCAGGTTCGGGTCGGTGGCGTGGCAGGCGGCCATGTCGAGCGGGCCGTCGGCGAGCTGGCGCGCGATGGCGAGGCGCTCGGGGTCGCTGAGGGCGAAGAGCACGTCCGTGAGCTGGATGTCGGAGCGCTCGGGGTGCGGCAGGTCACCAGGCATGGTTCGAGAATAGTTGAACAATCGCTCGAGGGCGAGTACGCTCGCCAAGGTTCGATGATTCTCGAACCGAACAGGAGCCCCATGACCACCGCGCCGATCGCCACCTCCGCGTCGACATCCGCCGCGACGCCCGCCGACGCGCAGCCCGGCAGCCGTCGCCATCGCTTCGGTTTCGCGCTCGCGATCGTCGCGCAGATCGCCATGATGACCGGCGCGAGCGCGCCGTCGCCGTTCTACCCCGTGCTCGCAGCCGAGATCGGCTTCGACGCGATCGTCATCAGCGCCGTGTTCGCGGTGTACGCGATCGCCCTGCTGCTGGCATTGCTCACGGCCGGCTCTCTGTCGGACCACGTGGGCCGCCGGCCGGTCGCGATCGCCGGATTCCTGCTCCTCGCGGCGAGCATGCTGCTGTTCTGGCATGCGGACGCGGTCGTGACGCTCATGCTCGCCCGCATCCTGCAGGGCGCTGCGAGCGGAGTGCTCATCTCGACGCTCTCGGCCGCCGCGCTCGATCTCGCGCCGCACGGTCGCGCTCGGACCGCCGCCCTGTGGAACGCCCTCAGCCCGGGGATCGGCCTCGCCCTCGGCGCCCTGCTCGCCGGCATCGCCCTCGACCTCACGCGCGCCGCTCTGCTCGACGTGTTCGCCCCGCTCACGGCGGTCTACGTCATCCTCGCCGGTCTCTTCTTCGTGGCACCCGAGACCGCTCCCCTGCGAGCGGGCGCCTGGGCGTCGCTGCGGTTCCGCCTGTCGGTGCCGTCGGCCGTGCGCGGCGACTTCTGGCGCGGAGCGCCCGCGATCATCGCCGGATGGGCGACCGGCGGACTCTTCCTCTCGCTCGGAGCGACCATCGTGCGCAGCGAGCTCGGCGGCGAGGCGCACACCTGGCAGGGCCTGTCGGTGGCGATGCTCGCGGGCGTCGGAGCGATCACGGCGTTCGCGTTCCGTCACCGCTCCGCGCGCACTTCGGTGATCTTCGGGACATCCGCACTCACGGTCGGCACCGCACTGTCGCTCATCGCGCTGAGCGCCGGATCACTGCCGTTCTACCTCGTGGTCACGGCCATCACGGGCATGGGGTTCGGCACCGCCTTCTCGGGAGTCGTCGCGTCCCTGGCGCCGCGCATCCCCGCGACCGAGCGCGCCGACGCCTTCGCCGTCATCTACGTGCTCGCCTACCTCGCCTTCGCCGTCCCGGCCGTCGTCGCCGGCATGCTCGTCGGAGTCTTCGGCCTGACCGCGGTCTGCCTCGGATACGGCGCCGTCGTGATCGCCCTCGCCGTGATCGCCCTCGTGCTGCGCGTGCGTCGGTCCGCGTAGGCGCGCTGCGCCGCGGCATTCCTGCGCTGGGAGCCCTGACCGCGGGGTGGTTCCCGCGGTCGGATGCCGTTCGCTCGGCCACATCCCACCCTCGCGGCCGAGGGAAGAGAAGAAGGCCGAGGGAAGACGAGAAGGCCGAGGGAAGAGAAGAAGGCCGAGGGAACGAGTTCTACCGCTCCGCGAGCAGCTCCTGCAGCCGCGCGGCCTCGGCCTCCGGCATCCCATACCCGTGCTCGGGAGCCGGGTACTCTCCCGACCGCACCTCGCTCGCGTAGGCCGAGACCCCGGCGACGGATGCCGCGCGCACGTCGGCGTACCGCTTGACGAAGGTCGCTGCGGGTCCGTCGTAGATGCCGAGCAGGTCGTGGAAGACGAGCACCTGGCCGTCGGCATCCCCTCCGGCTCCAATGCCGATCACCGGCACACGCAGCAGGGGCATGAGCGCCGCCGTCACCGCCGAGGGCACGGCTTCGACGACGAGCAGCGAGACTCCGGCATCCTGCAGTGCGAGGGCGTCGTCGATCACGGCGAGCGCGGCCTCGGCGGTGCGCCCCTGCGCGCGGAAGCCGCCGAGCGCGGTCGCGGTCTGCGGCGTGAGGCCGACATGTCCGACGACGGGGATGCCGGCGTCGACCAGCGCACGGGCTCGCGCCACCGTCGTGCCACCTCGCTCGATCTTGACGAGGTCGACGCCCGCCTCCTTCACGAACCGCTGCGCGGTCTCGAGCGCGAGGGCATCGGAGGCCTCGTACGATCCGAACGGCAGGTCGCCCACGAGGAGGGGCCGCGACAGTCCGCGCCGCACGGCCTTGGTGAGCATGAGCATCTCGTCGATCGTGACGGGCACGGTGCTGTCGTAGCCAAGCACGGTCATCGCGGCGGAATCGCCGACGAGCACCATGTCGACGCCGGCGTCTTCGACGATCTGCGCGCCGGGGTGGTCGTAGGCGGTGACCATGACGATCGGCTCACCAGCGTCCTTCTTGCGAGCGAGATCGGCGATCGTCAGGCGTCGCGACGGAGCGGCGTGGGCGCTCATGCGGGGCTCCTCCTCAGCAGGTGGTTGTCGATCAGGCGGGCGGCGCCGACGCGGGCGGCGACGAGCAGCAGGGCGTCGTGGTCGACCCTCTCGACCGGGGCGAGAGTCTCGGCATCCCGGAGTTCGAGGTACTCGGGATCGATCCCCGCCTCCGCGAGCACCGCCAGAGCGGCGGGCAGGATACTGTCGCCCGCCGCGTGCGCGATCTCTGCCGCGTCGAGCGCCCGGCTCAGCGCGGTGGCCTGTGCGCGGGCCTCCGCGTCGAGATAGACGTTGCGCGAGCTCATCGCCAGTCCGTCGGGCTCGCGCACGATCGGGCAGGCGACGATCCGCACCCCGAGGTCGAGGTCGCGCACGACGCGGCGCACGACGAGCACCTGCTGCGCGTCCTTCTGCCCGAAGTACGCGCAGTCGGGGCGGACGATGCCGAAGAGCTTCGTGACGACGGTCGCGACGCCGTCGAAGTGGTGGGCGCCGCGGCTCGCGCCGTCGAGCACCTCGGTGATGCCGGCGACGTGGATCGTCGTCGCAAAACCGTCCGGGTAGATCTCCGACGGATCCGGTGCGAACAGGATGTCGACGCCCACACTCTCGGCGAGCGCCGCATCGCGGGTCTCATCGCGCGGGTAGGTGCTGAGATCTTCGTTCGGCCCGAACTGGGTCGGGTTGACGAACAGCGACACGACGACGAGGCCGTGGTGCATCCGCGCCTCGCGCATGAGCGACAGGTGCCCCTCGTGGAACGCCCCCATCGTGGGGACGAGTCCGACCGTGCGCCCCTCGGCGCGCGCATCGCCGACAGCGGCGCGCACCTCGGCGATCGTTCGGAGGATCCTCATGCGTCGTCCTCCCGTCCGGCGAGGTCGCGCGTCGCGGCGGCGAGCGCGTCGAAGAGGTCGCCCCGGCGGCCGGATGCCGCGCGCTGCCGTGCCACGGTCTCCTCGTCGCCGCGGGCGATGGGCCCGGTGAGCACGGCAGCCGTGCCGGACGCGGCCCAGTTCTCGACGGCCTGCCGCACGAGCGGCACGAGGTGCGCGCGTTCGACCCCGGCCTCGTTCGCGAGCTCCTCGGCCGCGTCGAGCACCGTGAGCACGAAGTTCGACGCGAAGGATGCTGCGGCGTGATAGCTCGCGCGGTGCGCGTCGTCGACCCGGAACGGGTGCATGCCGAGGGTCGTGGCGATCTCCGTGGCGAGTGCGAGATCGACATCCGTCCGTCCGTCGACGGCGGCCCCGATTCCGGCGAACACCTCGGGCGGCTCCCCGCCCGTGAACGTCTGCAGGGGATGGATGCTGAGGTCGACGCCGTCGAGCCCGGTGGCCCCGGAGACGTGGGCGAGGCGGTGGGCCCGCGAGCGGGCGGTTGCCGCGGCGTCAGAGATCGCAGCATCCGGCACGCAGAGGATCGCGAGGTCGACGGTCGAGAACTCCGCGTCGCGCCTGAGAGGGCCATGGACGGTGAAGCCGGCCGCGCGCAGGGCGCCGGCGAGGACAGTGCCGAGCCGTCCGGCGCCGAGGACGGCGATGGTCGGCGCGAGGGCGGGAGAAGGCGTGGAGGTCATGATGTCAGCTACCCCGAGGCGGTCGGAGCAGATGCGTCGAGTATCCGCCGTGCGGGGCACCGTCGCCAAATGCGGGATCAAAACGACAATCGCAATGGATGCTTCATGCATCACTATCGCCTATATTGATCGTCTCAGGTTGGCATTCTGCTTTCGCGCCGGTTCGGCACCCACGGGCCTGATGACTGCCGCCTGAGAGTGATTGACCAATCACTCTCATGCGCGTACAGTCGCTTCCATGACCCCGCGCACCCCTGTCCTCTCCACCGCCGACGTCCGCCGCCCCCTGGTCGCGGCGGCGGCACTGGCGGAGTTCGCTCGGGGCGGGTACTTCCGCACGACCGTGGCCGATGTCGCTCGCGAGGCGAAGATCTCGCCGGCGTACGTCTTCAAGCTGTTCCCGCGCAAGGAGCAGCTCTTCGTCGCAGCGCTCGAGGCGTGCTTCGAGCGCATCGTCGAAGCTCTGGATGTCGGAGCCGATGCGGCCGAGTCCCCCACCCCCGACGAGGTGCTGGATGCGATGGGCGAGGCGTACGCCGACCTCATCCGCGACCGGTCACTGCTGATGCTGCAGGTGCATGCGCAGTCCGCGGCGGAGATCCCCGAGATCGGCGATGCGTTGCGCGCCGGCCTCGCGAAGGTCACCGAGTTCGTGCGGCAGCGCTCGGCGGGGAGCGACGACGCCGTGCAGCGCTTCATCGCCTACGGGCAGCTCTGCCACCTGATCGTCACGGCGCGCGTGGACGAGAGCAGTGCGCCGTGGGCGAAGATCGTCGCGCACGGCATCCGTCACCCCGAGTGAGCCATCCCGCCCGGGCTCGCTTCTTCATGCCCTCTCAAGTGAGTGACCACTCACTAACACCACTATCGACAAGGAGTTCGCCATGGCTTTCACCACGTCCGCACCCGCTACAACCGCCCGGAGCACCCGGCGCTGGCTGGCACTGACCTTCCTCGCTCTCGCGCAGTTCCTCGTCGTGCTCGACGCGTCGATCGTCAACATCGCACTGCCCGTGCTCGGCGATCAGCTCGACATGAGCACCGCCGCGCTGGCGTGGGTGATCACGGCCTACGTCCTCGCGTTCGGCGGACTGCTGCTGCTCGGAGGACGCCTCGCCGACCGGTACGGCCACCGCCGGATCTTCCTCCTCGGCACGGCGGGGTTCGTCGGGGCATCCGCTCTGGCCGGCCTGTCGTTCTCGAGCGAGATGCTGCTCGCGGCGCGTGCCCTGCAGGGGGTGTCGGCCGCGCTGCTCGCTCCGTCGGCGCTCGCACTGCTGACGCAGCTGTTCCCCGAGGCGCGTGACCGTTCGAAGGCGCTCGGCGTGTGGGGCGGGGTCGCCGGGATCGGCTCGGCCGCCGGCGTGCTGCTCGGCGGGGTGCTCACCGGAGCGTTCGGGTGGCAGTCGGTGTTCTTCGTGAACGTCCCCGTCGGCATCGTCGTGCTCGTCGCCGTGCCGCTGCTGATCTCGCGCGACACCGCGTCGCCGAGCGAGAGGCTCGACGTGTGGGGCGCCGTCACCATCACCGGTGCGCTGGTCGCAGTGGTCGGTGCCCTCAGTGCCGTCGAGCAGGTCGGCATCCTGCACGCGCTCCCTCTCGTGCTTCTCGTCGCCGCCGTCGGGCTCGGAGCCGCGTTCGTCGCGATCGAGCGCCGCACGGCATCCCCGCTCGTCCCGCTCAGGGTGTTCCGCAACCGCACCCTGTCGATCGGCAACGCGGTCGTGCTGCTCGTCGGCGCCGGAATGGTCGCGCTGTTCTTCGCGCTCTCCGTCTACATGCAGGCGGTGCTCGGCTACGACGCGCTCACCACCGGGCTCTCGCAGCTGCCCCTCGCCGGAGCGCTCGTCGTCGTCGCGGGCGTCGTCCCCGCGCTCGTGCAGCGCCTCGGCCTGACCGCGACGCTGATCGGATCGCTGCTCGTGCTGGCCGCGGGTCTCGTGTGGCTGTCGTTCGCGCCCGCGGATGCCGGATTCGTCGCGCAGCTGCTGGGGCCCACCCTGCTCATCGGCGTCGGCCTCGGCGGCGCGTTCGTCACCGCGACGCAGCTGTCGGTCGATGGCGTCGAGGGCGGCGAGGCCGGACTGGCCGGCGGGCTCGTGAACACCAGCCAGCAGATCGGCGGCGCCCTCGGGCTCGCCGTGCTCGGCACCGTCGCCTCGCTGCGGACCGAGACGCTGACCTCGGCCGGGGTCTCTGCGCCGGAGGCCCTGACCGGCGGGTTCTCGTGGCTGTTCCTCGGGGCCGCGGCGGTCACGGTGGCCGGAGCCGCAGTGGCGGGGTTGGCGCGGCGGGGCTGAGGTCGTTCGCTCGGTGATGTGCGCTTCGCTCGGCCGGATTCCGCGAATCCGGCCGAGTGAAGCACCTCTTACCGCGGAAACCCTCAGGTCGTGGAGCGAGCGAAGCGAAACGAAACGGGTGATGAGCTCCGGCGGCGGCGAGCCCGTGGCATCCGCTCTACTCTGGACTGTCGGCCCCATTCGCGTGGCCCTTCTCTGGAGCATCCCCCATGTCTGCACTCACGGTCGATGATCGTGCCCGCTATCGGGCGAAGCCTTCTGTTCTCGACGCGCTGAAGAGTCCGCGGATGCTGACGCGCGAGGTCCTGGCGGGACTCGTCGTCGGACTGGCGCTGATCCCCGAGGCGATCGCGTTCTCGGTGATCGCGGGCGTCGACCCCAAGGTCGGCCTGTTCTCGTCGTTCATCATGGCGGTGTCGATCGCGTTCCTCGGCGGGCGTCCGGCGATGGTGACCGCGGCGACCGGAGCCGTGGCGCTCGTGATCGCGCCCGTCGCTCCGACGTACGGGATGGACTACTTCATCGCGACCGTGATCCTGGCCGGTGTCTTCCAGGTGATCCTCGGGGTGCTCGGCGTCGCGAAGCTCATGCGGTTCATCCCCCGCAGCGTCATGGTCGGGTTCGTGAACGCGCTCGCGATCTTCGTGTTCAGCTCGCAGTTCCCGCAGCTGATCGATGTGCCGTGGCTCGTGTATCCGCTCGTGGCCCTCGGCATCCTGGTCATGATTGTCATGCCGCGGATCACGAAGATCGTGCCGGCGCCGCTCGTGTCGGTGATCATCGTGACCGCGGTCGTGCTGACGATGGGCATCACGGTGCCGACGGTCGGCGACCAGGGCGAGCTGCCGCGGAGTCTGCCGTCGCTCTTCCTGCCCGACATACCGTGGACGTGGGAGACGTTCGGCATCATCGCGCCGTTCGCGCTCGGGGTCGCGCTCGTCGGCCTCATGGAGTCGCTGCTCACCGCGAAGCTCGTCGACGAGATCACCGACACCCACTCCGACAACACCCGTGAGTCGTGGGCGCAGGGCGTCGCGAACATGCTGTCTGGATTCTTCGGCGGCATGGGCGGATGCGCGGTCATCGGCCAGACCATGATCGGCGTCAAGGCGTCAGGCGCGCGGACCCGGATCTCGACGTTCTGCGCCGGACTGTTCCTGTTCGTCCTGGTCGTCGTGTTCGGCGACTTCGTCGCGACGATCCCGATGGCGGCGCTCGTCGCGGTCATGATCATGGTGGCGATCGGGGCGTTCGACTGGCACTCCGTGAAGCCGTCGACTCTCAAGCGGATGCCGAAGAGCGAGACGTTCGTGATGATCGCCACCGTCGTGCTCGTGCTGCTGACGCACAACCTCGCCATCGGGGTCGTCGGCGGAGTGTTGGTCGCGTCGGTGCTGTTCGTGCGGCGGGTGGCACACTTCGTGTCGGTTTCGCGTGTTGTCTCGTCGGCTGGTGATTCGGTGACGTATGCCGTGACCGGCGAGCTGTTCTTCGCGTCGAGCAACGATCTGACGACGCTGTTCTCATACTCCGATGACCCGTCGCGGGTACTGGTGGATCTCTCACGATCGCACGTGTGGGATGCGTCGACCGTCGCCGCGCTGGATGCGATCGAGACGAAGTACCACGCGCTGGGGAAGTCCGTGGAGATCGTCGGGATGAACGAGAGCAGTCAGCGGATGCGGAAGCGGTTGACGGGCGGGTTCGAGTAGGGCGATCTACCCGGGTAGATCTCAGTCCGTCGTGTCCTTCGAGAGGATGCGCATGAACCGGTGGTTGACGAACAGACGTTCGCGTCCGATCTTGAAGTCGACGAGCACGTCGTTCTCGACCAGCGCGTTCAGCCATCCGGTCGCGGTCGGTCGGGAGACGCCGCACCGTGCCACGACGTCGCCGATGCGCGCGTAGGGGTTCTCGAAGAGCACGTCCAGCAGATCGGAGTTACTTCCCGCGGTCGTGTGCTCCTTGACCTCGATCCGCATGGTGTTCTGCAACTCCTGGATCGCGTCGATCTTCGCCAACGTCCCGGCGGCGGTCTCCTCGATCCCCTTCAGGATGAACAGGATCCACTCCTCCCACGCGCCGTCGGTCGTGACGGCCAACAGCAGGCGGTAGTACTCGTCCTTGTTCTGGATGATGTATCGGGAGAGATAGAGGATCGGATCGCGGAGAAGGTCCGCCGCGACCAGCTGCAGGACATTGAGGATGCGCCCGGTGCGGCCGTTGCCGTCGGCGAAGGGGTGGATGGCTTCGAACTGGTAGTGACAGATCGCCATCACGACTAGGGGATCGTAGTCTGCGTCGGTGTGCACGAACTCGACCCAGTCGCTCAGCATGTCGCGGATCACACGCTCACCCGTCGGGGGCGTGTAGATCGCTTTTCCCGTGGCCTGGTTGCCGATGTACGTTCCGGGGAGTGTGCGCACGCCCATGTCGCGCTGGTGGATGTTGGTGCAGACCTCGATCGCCGTGTTGATGGAGATCGGCCGATCCGCGATAGCGCGCAGTCCGCTGAACAGCGCCGCCCGGTAGCGAAGCGTCTCCTTCGTGTCCGCGCTGGCGGAGTCGGTCGCATCATGCGCGAAACGGAACAACTCGTCCGTCGTCGTGACGATGTTCTCGATCTCGGAGCTGGCCTGCGCCTCGAGGAGTGAGATCGAGTTGACCAGAACCATCGGGTTCTGCATCCGCTTGCTCGCCTCATCCATCGCGGCCAGCGCCGTGCGAGCGCGGATCGCAGCTTTCAGCACCGCTCGTGATTCGAAGTCGACCTCCGGCGGCAGCGGCGGAAGCTCGTTGTACGGCGTCTCAGCGCTCCAGGTCATCTGTAAAGGTTACTCACACGTCCGACATTTATGTAAAAAAATCGCGGCTTTTTTTACATGTTTTCCGGACAGTCGAGATTCCTTTACAGATGGCTTGCCGTACTTGCCGCGCAACCCGCACGATTCCTCGGGGTCGTCAGATTGATCGAGCAGTGGGGCTGGACTCGCATGACGTGCCGTCGCATCGGCGCGCCGACTCCTTCGGCGTCTGTCTGTCAGGAGTGCCGGTGCATCGCGGTGATACACACCCGCGGCGAGCGACTAGCCGAGCGCGGCCTGGATCTGCCCCGCGAGCTTCTCGACGGCCTTCTTGTTCTTCACGCCGTCCATGAGTGCCGGCGGACGGTTGTGGTGCACGTTCAGCGACAGGTGCACGTCGGATCCGGATGCCGCGGGCACGACGTTCGCGCGGCCCAGCAGCTCCCAGTTCAGCAGCGTCTTCTTGGTCTGGAAGTCGATCTGCGTCCCGTCGGGGCTCTGCCCGAGGACCTTGCTCTTGTTGTCGGCGAGCACGCGCTGCACGGCAGCCGCTGTGGTCGCCGCGTCGGCGTTCGAGTGGAAAGTGGTGGTGGCTTCTGCGGACATCGTGATCCCCTCCGGTCATGGTGTGTGCTCTCACGCTATCGGAGTCGTGATCGTTCACCCGGGTGCAGGCTCGCGTTCACCTGCGAGGTTTATCTTGAGTGCGGTCGCGCGAACGCGGCCAAGATTTGCGCACTTCATTGTGCGTTAGCCACAATTTCTGGGTATGGTCGATCTGACATACCTCGATGACGAGAAAGGGCGACCATGGTCGACATCCGAAACAAGCGCTGGTCTCTTCTGGGGATCGCGGCGATCGCCGCCGTCACCCTGAGCGGGTGCGCAGGCGACGCCGGCGGCGAAGGCGGTTCGGGCGACGGCGGTGGCTCCGACGACACGCTCATCGTCTACACGAACTCCAACAGCGACGGCCGCGGTGAGTGGATCACCGAGAAGGCAGCGGATGCCGGCATCGACATCGAGATCGTCGGGCTCGGCGGCGCCGACCTGACGAACCGCATCATCGCCGAGAAGAACAACCCGGTCGGCGACGTTGTGTTCGGCCTGAACAACATGTTCTTCGAGCAACTCAAGGCCGAGGAGGCCATCACCGCGTACGAGCCCGAGTGGAGCGGCGAGGTTCCGGCCGACGCGGGCGACCCCGCCGACGGTGCGTTCTGGCCGCTCGTGCAGCAGGCGATCGTGACGGTCTACGACGAGAACCGCGTCTCCGACGCCCCCTCCGACGAGGAGGACCTGTGGACCGACGAGGAGTACGCGGGCCGCTACGAGGTCAACCCCGCACTGGGCCAGGCGACGCCGCAGCTCGTGCTCGCCGGCATCCTCTCCCGCCACCTCGACGAGGACGGCGACCTGGGCGTCAGCGACGAGGGCTGGGACCTGGTGAAGTCGTACTACGCGAACGGCTCCCCCGCGGTCGAGGGCACCGATCTGTACGCCCGCATCTCGCGCGACGAGGTCGACTACGGTGTGCTCCCGTCGAGCGGCATCGCCGCGCGTGACGCCGAGTACGGCACCTCGACCGGCATGATCGTCCCTGAGTACGGCGTGCCGTACGTGACCGAGCAGATCGCGCAGATCGCCGGCACCGACAACGAGGCGAAGGCTCAGGAGTTCATCGACTGGTTCGGCAGCGCCGAGGTGCAGGGCGAGTTCGCCGCCGAGTTCAACGCCATGCCGGTCAACGAGGGCGCGGTCGACAAGGCCAACCCCGAGGTCGTCGAGCTCATGGACTCGCTCCCCCGTCAGGACATCGACTTCGGCTTCGTGAGCGAGAACCTCGGCGCCTGGGTCGAGAAGGTCACGCTCGAGTACATCGGCTGACCCCCGCACACGACACGACACGATCGAGGAAGACACCATGATCCGTTTCGAAGACGTCGACGTCGCCTTCGGCAATCACCGCGCGGTCTCGCACCTCGACCTGGAGATCCGGGAGGGTGAGTTCTTCACCCTCCTGGGTCCCTCGGGTTGCGGCAAGACCACGGCCCTCCGCACACTGGCCGGGTTCGTCGAGCCCACCGGCGGACGCATCCACATCGCCGGTCGCGACGTCACGCGCGTGCCGAGCGAGAAGCGCGGCGTGGGCATGGTGTTCCAGAACTACGCGCTGTTCCCGAGCATGAACGTCCGAGAGAACATCGCGTTCGGACTCTCGATCCAGAAGACGTCGAAGGCCGAGCAGCGCCGCCGCGTCGATGAGGTCGCCGACCGCACCGGTCTCGCGCTGTCGCAGCTCGAGAAGAACGTGTCGGAGCTCTCGGGCGGCCAGCAGCAGCGCGTGGCCATCGCCCGCGCCCTTGCGCTGACCCCCAGCATCCTGCTGCTCGACGAGCCGCTGTCGAACCTCGACGCGAAGCTGCGCGTGCAGTTGCGCGAGCAGTTGAAAGACCTGCAGCACGAGGTCGGCGTGACCACGGTCTACGTCACGCACGACCAGGAGGAGGCGCTGACCCTCAGCGACCGCATCGCCGTGCTCGACGCGGGCACCCTGCAGCAGGTGGGAACGCCCGAGGAGATCTACGACCGCAGCGCCACGCCGTTCGTGTGCCGCTTCATCGGCGAGAACAACCGCCTCACCCCGGCACAGCTCGCCGGCCTCGGCGGAGGGCTGGATGCCGAGGCCGAGAGCTACGTGCGGCCCGAGAAGCTGCACCTCGCCGGCGCTGACGACGCGTCCGCCGCACCGGCGTCCCTCGACGGAACCGTCGTCGATCGCACGTACCACGGCAGCCACTCCGTCTACACGGTCACGGCGGCGGATGCGGCGCTGCGGGTCAGCGTTCCCGCGGCGGCGAGCGCTCGCCAGTGGAACCCGGGCGACGCCGTGCGCGTTGACGTCGACCCGCGCTGGATCCTGCAGTACCCGGCGGCCTGACATGTCGAACGCGCAGGAGCCCCGCGACCCGCAGAACCCTCGGAATCCCCAGAACCCTCAGAACCCTCAGAACCCCGTGGTCCCGCCGTCTGCCGCCATGACCGGAGGTGCAGGCGCTCTGACGACCGAGGCGGTCGTCGAGGAGCAGACGCCGGGACCGCGGCCCCGCCGCAGGGGCCGCCCCGGCAGCATCCGTGCGATGCTGCGTTCGCCGCTCGCCTGGGTGACCGGCATCGTGGTGGTGTGGTTCGCTGCCGCGTTCCTCGTGCTGCCGAACGCCGCCCTGCTCGGCGTCACGTTCTTCCCCGACGGACAGTTCAGCATCCGCGCCGTCGAGAAGCTGTTCGGCAGCGAGCGCGCGCTGAAGACCCTCGGCAACAGCTTCCTGCTCGCGATCACGCTGTCGGTCACGGTCAACGTGGTGGGCGTGTTCATCGTGCTGGTCACGAAGTACTTCCAGGTGCGCGGTGCGCGTCTGCTGTGGCTCGGCTACGCGACCACGCTCATCTGCGGCGGCATCGTGCTCGCCGCCGGCTACAACTTCATCTACGGCCGCTTCGGGTTCTTCACGAACATGATGGTCAACTGGTGGCCCGACATGGACCGCGACTGGTTCTCGGGCTACTTCGCGGTCGTCTTCGTGATGACGTTCGCGACGACGACGAACCACATGCTGTTCCTGTCGTCGTCGCTCGGCAAGGTCGACTACGCCTCGATCGAGGCCGCGAAGCTCATGGGCGCCTCGACGTGGACCATCCTGCGCCGCATCGTGCTGCCGGTCATGAAGCCGATGCTGTTCGCGGTCACGGTGCTCACATTCCTCATCGGGCTCGGGGCTCTGACGGCCCCGCTCGTGCTCGGCGGCCCGGACTTCCAGACCGTCGCGCCGCTCATCATCGACCTCTCTCGGAGTCCGATCACGCGTGACATCGCGGCGCTGCTGGCGATCGTGCTCGGCATCGCGACGATCATCCTGCTCGCGATCATGAACCGGTTCGAGAAGTCGGGCGTGTACTTCTCGGTCGCGAAGGTGGCGACGCCGATCCAGAAGCAGCGGATCCGCAACCCGTTCGCGAACATCGCCGTGCACGTCGTCGCGTACCTGCTGTGGGTGATCTACCTCATCCCCGTCGTGCTGATCGTTATCTTCTCGTTCGTCGATGCGCGCAGCATCCTCGCCGGGTCGATCACCCTCGATAGCTTCACGCTCGACAACTACATCACCGTGTTCTCGAGCGCGTCGGCGATCCGCCCGTTCATCGTCAGCGTCGTCTACAGCGCGCTCGCGTCGCTGATCGTGGTCGGCGGTCTGCTGTTCGTCGCACGGATGCTGCAGAAGCACCGCAACCTGTTGACGACGGCGATCGAGTACGTGCTGCACATCCCGTGGATCCTGCCGATCGTGCTCATCGCCCTCGCGCTGGTGACCGCGTTCGACAAGCCGCTCGCGATCGTGGGAGGGTTCGTGCTCACCGGCACGCCGATCCTGCTGCTCATCGCGTACATCTCGGTGAAGATCCCGTTCACGCTGCGGCTGCTGAAGGCCGGGTTCGCGTCGGTGCCCGATTCGCTCGAAGACGCCTCGCGCATCCTCGGCGCGAAGTCGCTGACCACGTTCCGCCGAGTGCTGATCCCGCTCGTGCTGCCGACGGCCGCCGCGATCACGGCGCTCAACTTCAACAGCCTGCTCGACGACTACGACGCGGCGATCTTCCTCTACCACCCGCTGTACAAGCCGCTCGGCGTCGCGATTCAGGAGAGCACCCGCGGCGAGAACAATCTCGACGCGATGCCGATCACGTTCGTCTACACGGTGCTGCTCATGGTCATCATGGGTGTCACCATGTATCTCGTGTACGGACGAGGATCGCGCGCCGGAGCGCCCCGCAAGCGGAAGACGCCCGCATGAACTCTGACTCGACGCCTGCCCTTCGGGTGACGATCTCCGACGTCGCGACCGCGGCCGGGGTGTCTCGCGCGACCGCGACGAGGGCGCTGAAGGGCGAGGGGCGGTTCGCTCCCGAGACGCAGGAGCGGATCCTCGCGGAGGCCGAGCGCCTCGGATACGTGCCGAACACGATGGCCGCCGAGCTCGCAGCCGGACGCACCGGCACGGTCGGACTCATGCTGCGCGACGCCAGCAACCCTGCGTACGGTCTGCTGTTCTCGCGGTTGCAGGACGAAGCGCACCAGCGGGGACTCGACCTGCTCACCGTCACGATCGGTGCCGACGAGCAGGGCGCCAAGCAGGTCGGCGCGCTGCACCGACTGCTCGGCATGCGCGTCGCCGGGCTCATCGTCGCGACCGGCGGCATCACCACCGCGCAGCTCGAGCCGTTCGCCGACCAGGTGCCGATCCTGCGCGCCGGTCGCGCGGAGACCTCGGGGCGCATCCACTCGGCGCACTACGACGATCCGGCGCACGGGCGGCTGCTCGCCTCGCACGTGGTGTCGCTGGGGCACCGTCGGGTGGTCGTGCTCGCCGGCGACGAGGAGGCGTCGTTCCCGGAGCACCTGCGGGCGCTCGCGATGCAGCAGACGCTGACGGATGCCGGGGTCGATGTGACTCTCGTGTCGACCGGGGCGCGGCCCGACGAGGGCGTGGCCGAGGCGCTGTCGGCCGTGCGCGGCGGCGCGACTGCCGTGATGTGCGCGTCGGACTACCGGCAGCTCGCCGTCATGCGGGCTCTGCGTGACGCTGGCCTCTCGGTGCCCGGCGATGTGAGCGTGACGGGGTGCGACGGCATCCTTCCCGGCGCCGACCTGCTGGGGCTCACGACCGTGCGCATCCCCGTGGAACGGGTCGCCGCCGCGGCCGTCGAGACCATGCAGGAGCTGCTGACCTCTGACGCGGCGACTCCGGTGCGGCGCGGGTTCGCCGGGGAGCTGGTGCCCGGGGCGACCGCCGGAGCCCTCTGACCGTCGTTCGCGCGTCGCGTTGCTCGCACTGCCCGTTCGCTGACACCTTTTGCCGATTTGGAAGAGACATGATCCTCACCGAACACCCCCGTCCGTCGCACACGTTCGTGCACATCTCCGACACGCACCTGCCCGGCGAGAGGTCGCCCCTCTACGGCAGCGGGGCGGATGCCGATTCGAACCTCGACCTCATGCTGTCGCGGCTGATCGCCTCGGGACTCCGGCCCGACGCGCTGCTCATGACCGGCGACCTCACCGACCGCGGGGATGGGTCGGCGTACGAGCGGCTGCGGGCCCTGGTCGACCCGGCCGCTGAGGCCCTGGGGTGCGAGGTCGTGTGGGTCGCCGGGAACCACGACGACCGCGGGACGATGCGGTCTGTGCTGGCGCTGTCAGGGTCTGGCTCTGATCCGATCACCGGGGTGCGCTGGTTCGGCGGGCTGCGCGTGATCGTGGTGGACTCGACCGTGCCCGGTGCGCACTGGGGCGAGGTCCCAGCCGAGCAGCTGTCCTGGCTCGCCGCGGAGCTCGCATCGCCCGCGCCCGACGGGACGCTGCTGCTCATGCACCACCCGCCGCTGCCGACCGTGCTCGACCTCGCGGTGACCGTCGAGCTGCGCGATCAGCCGGCGCTGGCAGAGGTACTGCGCGGGTCGGATGTGCGCGGCATCCTCTCGGGTCACGTGCACCACCCGTCGTTCGGCACGTTCGCGGGGATCCCCGTCGCGGTCGCATCATCGAGCGCGTACGGGCAGGATCTCGCGCAGCCCGTCGGGGCGACGCGGGGTCAGGACGCCGCGCAGGGCTACAACCTCGTGCACGTCTACGCCGACTCGGTCGTGCACTCCGTGGTGTCGCTGGAACGCGGCGCCGATGTGGGCGAGCCGGTCGGAGCGGAGGATGCCGGGACTCGCATCGCCGACCGCGGCATCACCTGGCGGGATTCCTCTCCCGTTCGTTGAGCGATCGAAGCGAGACGAAACGCGGTCCCCCCGCAGAGCACGAACCCGCCCCCTACCGTCCCGCTCGATGGTCGCGACGTTCTCGGGGTCGAAGTGACGGATCACGCCGTCGAGATCGAACAGGACGAGACGGATCGCAGACATCGGACGACGCTAACCGATGCGGTTCACCGGACCCAGGAGATGCAGGCTTCGCCGTCCGTGCGCACTCCGAGCCTCGTGACCAGGACGGGGTAGTCCGAGAACGACTCCGTCACCTCGACGATGAATTGGCCGTCTTCTTGAGACGCGACCTCGAGAGAGTGGCTCTTGAGCTCTGGCAGGTCCGAGTTCACGCCGCCGAGAATCGGGCCGCATGACAGGGCTTGCGCCGATTCCTCGTCGCCCGTTCGACTCGCGTCCACCCAACGCTTGGCGATCTCACGGGCGCGTTCTTCAGGGCTCAGCTCGACCGCGGTGCAAGCGACCAGCGAGAGCGAAGCAAATGCGGTGACGATGAGGAGGGCAGCGGCTCTCGCGACACTCCTTCGCCGGACGTCAGGAGTCATCGGAGAGAGCCCGGAACCACTGCAGACACAGGCCGCTCTCTGAGGCGGTGCGCTCGTTCGGGTTGTCCCACTGGATCACCCGCGGCGGCTCCCACTGCGTGAAGTACTTAGGGTACAGATCATTATGTGCCGCCACGCTTTCAAGGTGTTGTCGAGGGCCCTTCAATCGATCTACCCAAATCGCTCGACCAACGAACCGGCCGCGCAAGCTCGTTGCGATACTCGAGTTGGTCCCCTCTGGCTCAGTTCGGACGCAAGCGCTCTTGCAGTTCGCTTTCGATGCGAACAATCTCGCCGGGGCTAGGGTCGGGGCCACCCCATACGAGCTGAACGTTCAATTGATCCTCACTGTAGCTGCGAGTGACCTGCAGAGCTCTGTCACGACGAATCATGCGGCCCCCCACCACCCATTCGTGCGGATCGTTGAGCTGTGTCGGCGAAATTCCCAGTACTTCGATCTTCTCTTGCCACGACTCCAACGTGGAAGTAGGTCCGGCGCCCATCCGCAGTGACGCAAGAGTGAGGCGGCCGCCCTCGTGAACCGACTCGATCGGCGTATCCCGAATCACCGTGACTACTGGATCGAGTGACTGGATCCGCTCGGCGACCGAATCGATCGGGTTCCGGAGGAGGGGGTCCGCCTCAGGCAGATCAAAATCCCAGTCCTCGATCCTTCGTTCCGTGACACGTCGGTTGTGGACCGGAGCCAGCTTCCTGTACTCCTGGCGCCATCTGTTCGCGTCCGCGGACTTCACAGCCACGAGCAATGGGGCTAGGTCGATCGCACGACGCCACGGAACGACCACGCCTGCGTTAGACGGAAGCGTCGTGCGCCGTCGGGGAAGCATGTAGACCTCCGCGCCCAACCTTGTTGCCTCCCGCGCCGCGGGCGACCGCTCGGCGGGGTTGAGGACGAGCACGATTACGGACTCCTTTGCCGGCATCCGTGTCAGAGAGCTCGCGAGATGGCGGGCTGCGACGCGCGACTCGAGGTCGGAGCCCGCTTCCAGGCGTTGAGCGATCTCCCGCGGATTCTCGATCAGCGCCGAATCCCAGCGACGGGCCAGGGGCACACCGAGATCTTCCATCATTCTGCGAAGTCCAACGGAGCTGCTTCCAGTCTCGTCGACAACCAGCGACGCCTTTTCGCCGCCAGCCAGCTCGGTCCGAACACGTGACGCAACGCGATCGACGCCCAGGGCGACAGATCCGCGACTGATCTGATTGGGAACGATCTCCCTCGAGTCTTCGGAAGTCACGGGTTAACCATCCAATCAGTCGCCTGAAAATGGCTCGACACCGGGCCTGTGGACACAGGAGGACCAGCCGCGTCAAAAATGGCGACGGAAACGGGCCGACGGATCATCTCGCTTGCGCGCGTCCGCCACAGGCTGAGACGGATGAACTGCGATTCCGTCAGGTACTTCTCAAAGAAGTTGTAGTCCTCGTGCTTTGCGCGAACACTATCGGGCGAGATGCGGAGATTTCGAACGGCACTCTCGATCAGTCGCTTCGCCGCATCGCTCGACACCTGAAAGTCGAGATCACTCTCTTCTTTCGCCGCCCCTATCACGTACAGCGCATCGAACGGCCGCTGTTTCGGCCCACTCTCGGCCCAGCGTGAAGCGAGCCTCTCTTCCATGCGGGAGGTCTCGTACTGGCTAGGAAGCCGTTGATGTTGGTTCGCGAACTCCTGTACGAGTTCCGCCCTGGTGTAAAGCATCGGCTTCTTCAGGGAGGAGAAGAAGCGGGCCGCGCTCCCTTGCAAACGAACGTCTGCGTCATCAATTCCATCGGCCCGCAGCGCGTCGAACAGAGTCCGCCGGAGTTCGACGTAATCAGCCGGAGATACGGCAAGCGGCGTCTCTCCTCGCGCCCACGAATCAAAGCAGTCACGGGTGATGCCGAGAAAGCGCAGATCGTCGTCGGTGATCTGGTAGCCGCTCTGATCCGTGGCTGTAAGAACAACAGTCATGTCGCGAATCTAGCGGAACGAAAGATACATCGCTTGATCAATGAGCTCTCGTGCGCGTCCCGAACCGCCCTACGGGTGATCCACCGGAGTGAACACCCGGCTGAACACGATGCGCACATCACGGGATGACGATGACCTTGCCCGCAATCCGTCCCTCCGCAGCTTCGGCGTGCACGGCGGGCAGCTCGTCGAGCGAAACTCGGCGGGTGACCTCGACGGTCAGCACCCCGGCATCCGCCAGTCCGACGAGTTCGCGCAGCTTGTCCGCGTCGCTCTGCACGAACACGACGACCGAGCGCACGCCGCGGTCGGCGTCGTCGGGTGCGGGCATCCACGCGGTCGTGCTGACGACGACTCCCCCGTCGCGCACGAGGCCGACCATGGCGGTGAACTCGTCGGGTTCGATGGGGGCGAGGTTGAGCAGCAGATCGACCTGGTCGGTCACGGCATCCTGCACCGTGGACTGTGTGTGGTCGATGATCTCGTCCGCGCCGGCTGCGCGCACGGCATCCGCACTTCGCGGGCTCGCGGTCGCGATGACGGAGGCGCCCGCACGCTTGGCGAGGGCGATCGCGTACTTGCCGACGACTCCGCCGGCGCCGACGATGAGCACGCGCTGGCCGTCTTCGACTCCGCCGTCATCGAACAGCGCCTGGCGCGCGGTGAGGGCGACTGACGGGAGTGCGGCGGCATCCGCCAGCGGAACGCTCGTGGGCGCCGCGACGATCGAGTCGGCGGGAGCGACGACGTACTCGGCGGCGCCTCCATCGTCGGTCATCGGTAGAAACCCGATCACCGCGTCGCCGACCGCGAAGCCCTCGACGCCGTCGCCGATGGCGTCGATCGTTCCGGACACGTCGTATCCGGGGACGTGCGGGAGCTTCACCGGGATCGGCAGGAATCCGGCGCGCATGCCGTTGTCGGCGGCGTTGAAAGCGGATGCCGCGACGCGCAGCCGCACCTGACCCGCCGCCGGAGTGGGCTGGTCGATCTGCTCGATGCGGAGCACTTCGGGACCGCCGACCTCGTGGAACCGTACTGCCTTCATGTCTTCACCCCTTTCGTAAGTACTTCGAATTCGAAGCATATGCTGACAGTAGCACTGCTTCGAATTCGAAGCAAACTATACTGGGGTCATGAGTCGTCCCGCGCAGCTGTCCCCGCTCGAGCTCTCGGCGTACTTCGCGTTCACCGAGGTCAGCAGCCTGCTGCGGCACGAGGTCGAAAAGCAGCTGCGCGACGTCGGCAAGCTCAGCTACGTGCAGTTCCAGCTGCTCGCGCGGCTGGGCGATGCCCCCGGCGGGGCGCAGCGGATGACGGACCTCGCGGACGGCGTCGTCTACAGCCGAAGTGGGCTGACGTATCAGGCGCAGATGCTGGAGGAGCGCGGGCTGGTCACGAGGTCGCCGTCACCGGAGGATGAGCGGAGCACCCTGGTGACGCTGACCGATGCGGGGCGGGTGGTGCTGGCGGAGGTGTTCCCCGGGCACATCGCGGTCGTGCGGGGGTTGCTGTTCGAGTCGCTGGATGACCGGGATGTGGAGGTGCTGGAGCGGGTTATGACGCGGGTTTGTGGGCATCTTCGGGCGAATCCGCCGCGGAGTGCTGGGGGGCGGAAGCGGAAGGGCGGATAGTCACCCCCGCGGAGTCCGACAAGACGCGCGAGTCGTGGGCGCAGGGCGTCGCGAACATGCTGTCGGGATTCTTCGGCGGCATGGGCGGCTGCGCCATCATCGGCCAGACCATGATCGGCGTCAAATCGCCCGAGACAGAGCAAGTGACCGAGACGAAGTGCGCTACCCGCCGCCCGAACAGCGCCGACGCGACCAGCACCCCACCGACGACGCCGATCGCACCTCGCGGCCGTCGACATTCAAGCGGATGCCGAAGAGCGAGACGCTTCCGCCGCGTATGTCGTGGACCTCAAATGGCACGTAACGGAAGACCGTCCGGCCAACGAGCACAATCTGTGACCCACAGCGCCGCTCCGCGTGCGCGACACCAGCGTCCTCACACCCTCTCGGTCAAGGAGAGATATTGGAAGAACCGGAATCAAGCAGCCCCACGCCGCGCCGGTGTCGGCCACCGTCATAGGTTCCAACTCCCTGGAGCGGCGCGGGCGTAGTCGTCGATTCCGATGGCTTCAAAGTGGAGCTTGGCGGACTTGATCTTTGCGAGCTCGCTCGGGCGAAGCTTCGCATCTTCGAGCGTGCTTTTGGTCTCCCGAATCATGTAGACACGATCCTGTCCATCTTCGCGCTTGATGATCGCCCAGTCCGGGTTATAAGGGCCGACAGGCGTATCGATCTTGAACTTGGCCGGCAGCTTCATGAAGAGCTTGATGTCCTCGCGGCTGTCAAGCAGCTCAGCGAACTGACGCTCCACGTCAGAGTCGAAGACCACGAAGTCGAAGTCGGTCTTCTGCGAGTTCTGCACCTTGTACATATGGTCGAGGAAGCGGTCCTTCTCCTCCTCCCCGTCGCGCTGAAGTTCCCGAAGTTCGTAAACCGAGCCAGCGATCATCTCGTACTGGATTCCATCGACGACGATCTTCGCGAGCTCCGACTGGATCAGACGCTTGACAGTGGCGATAAAGTCGTTCGGGTTGCCGATGAACTCGGGAAGCCGCTTGCTTTGGACAAGGATGTCGACGATGGTCTTCCGAGTCAGTGAGGTCGCGCTCTGGAGCTCGGAGATGATGTCGGGAAGGTCGTAGCTCCCCTTTAGTCCCTCCGACCGGGTGCCGAGTTCTTCACCCTTGGAACCGCCGCGCAGCACCTTCACGCCGGCGCGGGTCACCTGGATCCGCAACGGATCGATCTGCGGAGCCGACCGGATCGCCGCCACCGCGCGGTCGACGATCTGGTCACGATCGACACTCACCCGGTAGGTCGTCCGGCGGCTGATGGCGTGCCAGAACTCTTCGAACTCCGGGGTCGAGTAGAGCTGCTTATTGAGCAGACGCGGGCGCCGCTTGCTTGCCGGCTTCACGTACGTGCCGATATGCGCACGCTGCACAAGAGCACAGATCTCAGTTTCATATTGCTCGTACTCTTCGGGTAGGGACAGCGAGAAGCCGAGCGTGTTCGGCTGGAACTTGCTCGTCACCTTGCCGTCTGCGATGAAGCCTTTCGCGGCGAGGTGCTCCCACACCGCGAGCGAGCGCTGGAAGCCGAACAAGTCGTCCGTGAGCGCGCCCGCAGCGTCCTGCAACAGGATCTTCGAGAACTCGCTCTTTCGAACTTCCCCGATCTCCACACCCGCCGTCTTGTACTCGTTCTGGAGACTCTTGGCGAACGCCGTGTAGGACTCGTTCGCGACCACCGTGAGGGTGGCGATACCGGGATCGGCAACGCGCACGAAGCCGTCCGCGGTCTTCGCGACGGGCAGACGGAGCCCTCGGCCGATAGTCTGACGACGCTCGGTCTCCGCGCCCATCTCGCGGAGGGTGCAGATCTGGAAGACGTTCGGGTTGTCCCAGCCTTCGCGAAGCGCCGAGTGGCTGAAGATGAAGCGGACGTCCTCGCCCTCGTCCAGCAGTCTTTCTTTCGCCTGCATGATCAGTTCGTAGGCATCGTCATCGGCCTTCGTCGTTCCCGAACTGTCCTGCGCAACAGTCACCTTGCCGCGCTTGATCTGCGAGAAGTACGCCCGGCGCAGCGCTGACGGTTCCTGCGGCAGCAGTTCCTGGTAGCGCGATACTTTTGCACGTTCCTCGACAAGGACTTCGTCGAACCAGCGAGCGAACTCCCCGTCCGCCGTCTCGTTGGTCGTGCCGTCTCCCATGTAGCTCGCGACCTTATCGACAAAGAAGAGGCTCAGCACTTTGATGTCGCGAGGCCGAAGCAGGGCCTCCTTGCGGAGGTGCTCACGGATTGTCTCGCGAATCATCTCCTTGTAGATCGCACCGGTTGAGGCGCCAATGCTCTTCCCCTGTTCGAGGAAGCCGTGGAGCGTGAGGTCGACGTAGGCGGGTTCAAGACTGATCTCGTTGATGCGCCAGCCTTCGTAGATCGGGTTGCCCGTCACACGCTCGTCGGATAGCTCCTGGTGAGGCTTCACCGTCACGATTCGCCGCTCGAAGGTGCCATCCGCCTTTCGGCACGAGAGCTCCAACCGGGCGGCCCAGTACGGCTCGCGCTTCACCTCGACGAGCTTGATGTACGGCGTGGCGTCGGCGCCCTGCTGCTGCACATCCGCGACGACGATCTGCTTGACCAAGCCGAGGTCGTGGGCATCGACAGGGTCGAGCCGGTAGACGACGTTGCGCTGCTTCTTGTGGGTCGCGCTGTACCGGAGCGTGACCACAGGATCCAGCTCGCCGACCGCAGACTGGGACAGGACCGATTCCATGTTCTGGGGCTCGTCCATGATGACGACGGGATGCGTCGCCTTGAGGTAGTCGATCGGGCGCAGCCCGTTCAGCTTGTCCTTCGCCTGGTGGATGATACGGGTGTTGGCGGTGCCACGGATCGCATCGATCGTCATCACCATTATTTGGATGGTCGTGGACGTGGCGAAGGCTTGCACCTCTTCCGCGTTCTTGCCGCGGTAGACCGAGAAGTCGAAGGGCTGGCCGGGATACAGGTCGCCGAAGTGGCCGCGCATGAGCCGGATGCTCGTCGCGACACCCTCACGGATAGCCACGCTCGGCACGAGGATGACGAACTTTGTGAAGTTGTAATCCTTTGCGAGTTCGAAGATCGTCCGGAGGTATACGTACGTCTTACCGGTGCCGGTCTCCATCTCGATGTCGAATTCCAGCGCGGAGTCGACGAGCTTTGGCGCCACCTCCAGGCCATTGCGGTCCTGGACTCGCTGGAGATTCGCAAACACCGTGTCCGGGTCGAGGACGAGGTTGTTGCCGATCGCGCCCACTTCTTGCGTGAGGTCGAGGTCCAGGGTCGCCTGATCGGTCTCCTCCAGCGCCGCCTGCCCTCGAAGCGTGAGTTCGAGCTTGTCTGCGTCCTTCGGCTGACCGTCAAAGAGGTCGACGACGGCGCCCACCGCTTCAAGCTGATACGGCTGGCTCGGATCGAACTGGAATGCTGCGCCACTCATTAAGCGGTCCAGAGCTCCACGCCGTTCGACTTCGCGAGCTGGACGAGATTCGTCTTCAGCTCGTCGTCGCCTTGGAACGCGTCCTCGAGGATGATTATGCGCGCTGGGCCGGCGCCCACGACAGTGCGCAACTGTTCCAGCGATGGCTTGGTGTGCTCGTCAAGGTAGGCGAGCACGCCGAAGTCGCCATCGCTGTCGTACACCGCGCGCAGGTCTAGGCCATCGATCTCAACGCGGGCGATCTTCTCGGTCAGCGAGTAACCCTGCTTCAGCAGGATCTCGGTGAGGAGGTCGTCTTGAGTTGCGTCGTCGGCGCTGCTGCTCTCCCGAAGGTCGAGCAGGTGCTGCTCCAGCGCATTCGACTCGACATCACTAGTGACACGCCACTTCGCGAAGTTGGTGTCCGCGAGTCGGAACGCTCGAAAGCCGAGGTCCGTCTCCTGCTCGGAGCCGATACTGAGCTGGTTCTTGCGTGTTCCAGCTAAAGCCTCGCCAGCCTTGGCAATGCGACGTCGCGCGAGCTCAGCCAAAGTCGTTCGTTCGTCAGCTACGGTGGCCGGCTCGGGCAGCTGAATCTGGATGTGACGTCGGTTCCCGCCGTCTCGGAGGTTGGCCGCCATCACAGCGTGGGCGGTCGTTGCGGAACCCGAGAAGAAGTCCAGAATCAGCGCGTCCTCGCCCGGGCGCGTGAACACTGTGATCAGATACTCGATCAGCCCAACCGGCTTCGGGTACGAGAACTTAAGGCCCCAAGAAGCGAGAACGGAACTGTTCTGCTTGGTGGTGCCGAAGTTCCGAAGCACTGAAAGGACATGCCCCTGATCCTCAGCGCGTCGCTTCAGCATGTAGATCGCGCCGGTGTCCCGAAGCTCGAACCACGTCTCGCGTCCCTCCGAATCTTCGATGGGTACGCAACCGTTTCGAATGAACAGGTCGAGAAGGTTGCGCGAGCTCCAGCCACTCCGGACCCGCGCTGGTGCAGCGACTTTGCCATCGGAAATGACGAGCTCGTCCAGCACGTGGGGATAGCTGTCTTCGCGCACGCCGATCACGCCGGAGTCGAAGTTTGCCGGAAACCCAACGGGGAGCTCCACCTCTGAAGGCGGATTTGCGGGGCCGTTCTTCGTGATCGAGTTCTCGATCAGTTCGCGATAGAGCTTGCTGTCGTCGTCGATGTTCGGATCAATGACAGAAGGACGCTTCACCTCGGCTGCGCTGCGGGCGTATGCCATGACATACTCGTGGACGCCCTTGACCTTGCTCTGTTGGTCGACGTTCCCCTCGTTGACCCAAATGAACTGCGCAACCAGGTTGTTCTCCCCGAAGACTTCGTCGCAGAGTCGCCGAAGCTGAGCCTGTTCCTTGTCGTTGATCGAGATCAGAATGACGCCATCGTCGCTCAAGAGGTTCCGCGCGAGCTTCAGCCGCGGATACATCATGTTGAGCCAGTTGCTATGGAACCGACCTTCCGTCTCGACGTTGCTCGTGACGGGCTTACCTGATTCATTCACCTGCCGAGACCATTCGAGATAGCTCTCGACACCCTCGCGAAAGTCGTCGGGGTAGATGAAGTCTCCGCCGGTGTTGTACGGCGGATCGATATAGATCAGTTTGACCTTGTTGTGGTAGTGCTTCTGCAGAATCTTCAGCACTTCAAGGTTGTCACCCTCGATGAAGATGTTCTTCGTCGCGTCCCAGTCTTTCGAGTTATCGGGATCCGGACGCAGCGTCGCCGTCGTCGGCTCCTGCGCAGCGCGCAGCGCCCGCTTCTTGCCGGGCCAGAAGAGGCCGAACCGCTCGTTGGCGTCGGCCGCATCCCCAGCGAGGAGCTCCTGCAGTTTGACGACGTCGACTTTGCCGTCGGTAATCGCCTCCGGCACCAGCTCCGCTAGCTGTGCGGCCAGCTCAGTCTGGAAGTTGGGAGTTGACGATGGTGTCTCGCGGATGTCGTCGTGCATTCGGTGGGGGCTTTCAATTTCGTTCGTCGTGGGGGTCTCCGGCGCGGGCTGCGGCTCTACCCACCAGAAGGTCGAGGACAAGAGATCCTTGTACTGCGTGCCCCGCGGGGACAACAGCCCGATGACGTCCCGGCACTCGTCGGCCTTCTCGAGGAGCTTTGGCGGTCTCTCCCCGAACTGCTCGTCGGCATCTTCGCGCGCTGCTGCTACTGGCGCCGGTCGTTTTTATGCCGAAGCTGTTCCATCGGGTCCTCGGCCTGTCGGGCCAGCCGGCGAACTTGCCGATGCGATCACTGGGGTAGTCGCGCTGCACCTCGATCCGCATGTTCTCAGAGTATCGACCAGTCCATCGGCAGTTGGGATTGTGAAAGGTGTGGTGGACGCACACTGCGGTGCCACTCAAGGGCTCCTCGGCTGCGGATATCTGGGCGGGACGGCGGATGCTTCGGGCTGCATGGGTAGCGACTACGCGGGAGGCGAGGGCGAGCCCGCCGCGTCAGCACGAACGATGCGCATTTATGCGGTTCGAGATGCGTGTGTGCGCGGTGAGCCAAACGCTTACACATTCGGATCAGCGGCATGCTCTCGCGTGGGGTCTTGACCTCATCGTCAGTCGATCTCGGTAAGGTCAGCTCCATGAGTCGCGAGTCCAAACAGATCCGGGTACATCGACCCGTGATGCAGGCCGTGCTCCTCGAACAATTGTTTCCGTATCTCCGGTTTCGCGCTGGCCGCGATTCTGAGCGTATACGCCGCCTGTGACTTCAGCGATGTGCGCTGATCGAGGCTCTTCAAGAAGACTGAGACGGAAGTCACCTCACGGACGTTGCGTGCAGGCATGGTCTTCATGTTTCCGTGCTGCCACGCCCCTGGCATCCGGTACCGAGAGTTCTGACCATGAGGCAAAGATGGGACGCCGCCCACCAAGAACGCTCCCTTCTGCGCGATAATTCGCTCATTGAGGGCGGCGGGTGGGTTCCAGACAAAAGGAAGCTCGGTTTCCCACCCGTTCTCCTCCCTTGCCCAATTGCTCCACGGTAGTTCCCGCGAACCCCACTTGGCATCAAGCTCGATAGTCCGATCCTGAGACTGGAAGGCGAAGACGCGGCCGTCAACGTCGGGCAACGGTTTGTGCGTCCTTCCGTCGAATTTCTGCTCAGTGGCGAAGAACACCGCGATCATCGCCGAATGGCTCACATCGATTAACCGCGTAGGTCCGCCGTAATGCTGGATGTGTGCGAGCGTCTCGAGAGCACTTCCGCCACGATCGGGCCAAGTGCTGCGAGCTACCGCCAGCAGACCGGATTCCAGCTCGCGCATTCGCGTTTCCGACGGGACGCCTCCGTCGCGGTCCTTCAATCGGCGGTAGGCAGAACTCAATAGCCCGTAGGAGTCATTGTGGACGCCGCGCCACACGAGGTGTCGCCCTCGCGACACCCGCTCCACATTGCGAAGCTCTTCACCGAGATCGGCCCAGCCGTCAACCGTGTGCTCCCAAGCGCGGAAGTAGTTTTGCGGATCCCATGCCGGCGCAGGAGTAGTCATGAACGCGAGCGTACAGGCCAGAGCGTGAGGCGGCGGATCGTCGGCTCTACCGGACCACGTACGCTCGGAGCCCCGGACCGTGGATGCTACCGGGCGTCGCTCGGCTCACCATGCCCGTCGCCGTGGGCGCGTCGACGGCTGGCTCGGAACGAACGGCAATGCCGGGCCACCCATTAGCCGGTCCGGAGTTCGACGCTTTTCGACTTCGCGAGCTGGGCGAGGTTCGTCTTGAGCTCGTCGTCGCCTTGCAACGCGTCTTCGAGAATGCTCATGCGCGTCGAGGTTTGCGACGTTTGCTCCGCCCGGCCAGCGGTCGACGATCCGCAGCGGAACGACGCCGCCCACCATGAACACCGCTGGCGTACACTCGGACCTAACGAGACGCACCGTTGCGAAACCCTGAAGGAGTACCCGCATGTCCCTCACCGCCCACTCCACGATCGGCGACTGGCTCAACGACCCAACCGGCGGCCCGCTCATCCGCGGACTGTTCGAACAGACCGGGGCCGACCCCGAGCTCCTCACGCCCGTTCTCGGCCTCCCGCTCCAGCAGCTTGTCGCGATGAGCCAGGGCCAGCTCCCGCAGTCGGTCGTCGACGACCTCGTCCGCGCGGCCAACAACGGCGAGATCCCCGAAGACACGAACACCGAGGGCTGGACCGAGACCCCCACCCCCGGACGCTTCGCCGGCAAGACCGTGATCGTCACTGGCGCCGCGTCCGGGATCGGCAAGACCACGGCATCCCGCATCGCCCGCGAAGGCGGACGCGTCATCGCCGCTGACATCTCCGCCGAGAAGCTCGATGCGCTGGAGTCCGAGCTGCCCGACATCGTCACGGTCGCCGGCGACCTCACCCAGCAGGACGCAATCGACGCCGTCATCGCCGCCGCAGGCGACACCATCGACGGCCTCGCGAACGTCGCCGGCATCAACGACGATTTCTCCCCCGCGGGCGAGACGACGAATGCCGTGTGGGACCGCGTCATCGCCATCAACCTCACCGCCCCGTTCAAGCTCATGCGCGCGGTGCTGCCGATCATGGAGAAGGCCGGCCGCGGCGCGATCCTCAACGTCTCGAGCGAGGCGGGCCTGCGCGGCAACGCCTCGGGCAATGCCTACACGGCGAGCAAGCACGGCATCATCGGCGTCACGAAGTCCGCAGCGTTCATGTACGGGCCGAAGGGCATCCGCGTGAACAGCGTCGCTCCCGGCGGGGTCGCCACCGGCATCCCGATGCCGCCGAACATGTCGGAGTACGGATCCGGACGCCTCGCCCCGTTCCAGCAGGCCATCCCCACCGTCGCGACCGCCGAGCACCTCGCCGCATCGATCACGTTCCTGCTGTCGGACGACGCCGTCAACATCAACGGCGCCGTGCTGGCCTCGGATGGGGGATGGTCGGTGCAGTAGACCAGTCCCGGCTGCGGCAATCACGGTGTCATTAGCGCTCATCGACATCACCAACGGCACAGCTCAAGAGCACTGAACGATCGCTCGATTGGGTTCCGCGGGCGGGACGCGCCGTACCCGCCGTCTCACCAAGCCGAAATACCGGAATACAGTTCAGGGATGCAGAGCTGGAGGGAATCGATCGTTGAGGCGCTAGTCGCGCTCGGCGGAGAGGGACACTATCAAGAGATCTACGCGGAGGTAGCCTCGCGCAGACCGTCTCGTCCTAGAACATGGCAAGAAGTCGTCCGGCGGACCATCCAGCAGTCGTCATCTGATTCAAACGCGTTCATCGCTCGCAACGGCGATATCTTCTTCTCAGTCGACGGAATCGGCCACGGCCGATGGGGACTTCGCTCTCGCGCCGATGGAGTGTCCGACACATCCAGTTCGATCGTGGAGACCTCGACCGTCGGACAGGGAATGCATGCCGACTCTGTCGTTCGCATCGCAATCGAGAAACACGCCGTCTCCGCCGCCGTGGCCCACTACAGTTCCCTGGGCGCGCTCGATGTGATCGAGGTAGGCAAGCCCTACGATCTGAAGATGATGCTCGACGGTTACGAAATGCATGTAGAGGTCAAAGGCTCTACCCGAACCGTGAACGCCGTGACGCTGACCCGCAACGAAGTAACTCACGCACGAGCGTTTCCAAACACTCAGCTGTTCGTGGTCGACGCAATCGAGATCGCTACCGACCAGGCCGGGAAGATCGCGACCTCCGGCGGGCGGACGCGTGTGTGGCTCGACTGGCAACCTACCGATGAGTCACTCCAGGCGACTGTGTACCAGCACACCCTTCCAACATCCGAATCTGAGATTCCGACCCCAACGTCCCCATAGCAAGTCAGCTCTGGAACGACGCGCGATCGAGCATCGGGCTCCCCTGTTTCGCGAGGTCCGCGGCCTTCGTGTCACCGTATCGTGGGCGATGGCAGGCGGGCTGACGATCGTTCTCACTGCTCTCCATCCTTCGTCGTTCTGCGCCGCTACGGCTCGCTCGCCCGCAGCGCACCCGCTACTGATCCACTGGGTCTTCGCTTACTCCCGTGCGCGCAGGTCCCGCCGCTTGCGAAGCCAACCTGGCACCGTGCCGACGACGAAGGAACCGGCGATGAAGCACAGCAGTCCGACCACCAGTGCGATCGCGTGATCCCTCGCCTCTTGCTCGCCGAACTCCCCGTTGAGCTGGGCCTGCATCAGGAACCAGAACCAGACGAGCACCGGCAGCAGCGCCAGCGCCGTGCCGAGCTTCCGTCCGGAGCGTTCGACGATCGCCCCCAGCACGAAGAGCGTGACACCGATCGCGACGAACATCATTCGGTCATGTCCCGCTCGACGGCCGACCCGCGACCGATCAGCAGCGCAAGACCCACGAAACCGATGATGAATGGGCACCCCACGATGAGCACGTAGTGAAGCCAGAGTGGATCGGCGACCGGGTGGTACGAGGTGATGAATGCGCCGATGCTTCCCATCAGCAGCAGCGGGAGCAACCAGCGACCGACCGCTCGCACGTGATCTGTGATCCACAGGGTGCGAATGATCACGCCGAGCATCATTGCGGTGCCGACGACTCCGACCGTGATCAGGAACGTTCCGAACGACATGCGGCCCATCGAACCACACGGATGAGGACGCTCCGCGTTCTCCACAGTCACTTCGCCACCGCCTGACGCCCGGCCTCACATCTCCGCCGGTTACCCTGGCTCGCATGAAGAAGCTTCCCGCTCTCGCCACGCTGACCGTCGGCATCCTGCTGCTGTCGGGATGCTCCGAGCAGGTGTCGAAGCTCACCGCCTGTGGTGAGGTCGCGTCGCAGGCGGTGCAGGTGAGCGGTGCGATCGATGCGCTCAGCTCGCCGACGCCGGAAGCGGCACGGGCGGCGCTCGACGAGGTGCGCGGTGTGGTCGAGAAGATCCGTGGCATCGACGGTCCCGACGAGTTCGTCACCCTGCGCGAGACGTGGACCACCAGCATCGACGCCGTCATCACCGAGGGCGAGAACGCGCTGGCCGGGAATCCCGGGAACATGGATGTCGTCACCACCCAGCTGCGCACCGCGACCGAGGCGATCGTCGGGTACTGCACGCCGTAGGGTCGAGGCGTTTCGTCTCGCTTCGCTCGCTCAAC
>NZ_JAVAYD010000014.1:0-69026 GCF_041954735.1 Microbacterium sp. LS_15
TACTTGAAGACCCCGTACAGCCCGACCGCGAAGGCCGCCATCGCGCCGATCGCCATCGGGTACCCGAAGGTCCACTGCAGTTCCGGCATCCCCTCGAAGTTCATCCCGTAGACGGTGCCGACGAGGGTCGGGGCGAAGATGATCGCCGCCCACGACGAGATCTTCTTGATCTCGTCGTTCTGCGCGAGCCCGGCCTCCGACTGCCGTCGCGCGACGAGCGCCGACTGCACGGTGAGCGCGTTCTCGAGGATCGCCCGGAACGAGTCGATCTTCTCCTGCACGCGGATGACGTGGTCGAGCACGTCGCGCAGCGACCGCTGCAACTCCTCGTCGATGCGGTACTTGTCCGATCCTCGACGCAGCCACTGCAGCATCCCGGCCAGCGGGTGCACGGCGCGCTGGAACCCGATGACCTCGCGCGACAACTCGTAGATGCGGCGGGAGAGGGCGTCGTCGTCGCTGTCGCCGAACAGCTGGTCCTCGATCTCGTCGATGTCGTTCTCGAGTCCGGCGACGATCGGCTCGTACTCGTCGACGACCTCGTCGAGGATCGCGTACAGCACCGCCTCGGGCCCCATCGCGAGCAGCTCGGGGTTCGCCTCCATGCGCCGCCGCACGGCGGCGAGGTTCGGCGACTCGGCGTGCCGGATGGTCACGACGAAGTCGGGTCCGATGAACAGGTGCAGTTCGCCGAACTCGATCGACTCCTCCTTGTCGCGGTATCGCGCCGGACGCAGCACGGCGAACAGGGTGTCGCCGTAGCGCTCGACCTTCGAGCGCTGGTGCCCGGAGAGCGCATCCTCGACGGCGAGCGGATGCAGGTCGAACTCGCGCGCGACCGATTCGACCTCCTGCGGGCTCGGGCGGTACAGCCCGATCCAGGCGATGCCGCCGAGCGCGCCGAGGGTGCGCGACGTGTCGTCGAGGTTGTGCAGGGTCTCCACGCGACGTCCGTGGACGTACACGCCGTTGTCGATGAGGGCCATGATGCGGCCTCCGTTCTCGCAGGCGCTCGCCGCGAAGGGTCGGCGGCGTGCGCAGGAATCGTCAGGGGCGGATGACGCCGCCGACGCTGCGGAGGACGTGCGCGGGCGCGGAGCGGATGCTCAACGCGCGAGCGCAGGGAGTCGCGACGCAGCGGTGGCGGCGTCGTAACTATCACCGGACATCGCCATCACCGCCTTTCGGACTCCTCGGGGGTCGGACGCGAGCGCGTCCGGCGAGCCATGTTACTCCACCTTCCCGACGAGCCGGGCCGCGGGGGCCGGGCCGCGGGGGCTGGGCCGCGGGAGCCGGGCCGCGGGGCCCGGCCCCAGCAGGGCCGATCAGCCCAGGGCGACGACCTGCCCACCCGAGGCGGCGGACGCCTGCGCGGCCGTCACGATCTCGACGGTGCGGATGCCGACGCCGGCGTCGGGCTGCGGCTGCCGCCCCTCGCGCACGGCGGCGACGAACTCGTCGAGCAGCAGCGCGTCGAGATCGGCGCCCACCGGCGTCCACGTCTCGCCGCTCGCATCGTGCCCGGCGACGCCCTTCGCGAACGGGCTCACCGTGACGGTGCCGCGCTCGGCGACGACCTGCAGCGTCACTCCGCCCCAGGTCGGCGAGCTCATCGGCCAGCTCCACGAGCAGTCGATCGTCGCGATCACACCGCTCGGGTAGCCGATCGTCACCAGCCCGCCCGTCTCGACGGCGAGGTCGCGCTGCGCGTGCAGGATGCCGTTCGACACGGCCCTGACCGACGACGCCCGCTCGCCGAGCAGCTCGTCGAGCAGGTCGGCGCAGTGCACGACGTGATCGACGAGCGCGCCGCCGCCCGCGAGGTCCGGATCGGTGAACCAGGCGCGGTCTCCCGGCAGCTTGCCGTTGTTGACGCCGGTGACGGAGAGGATGCGGCCCAGTCGTCCCGCGCGCAGCTCGGCGAGGGCGTCGCGCACGACGGGGGAGAACCGCACGGGGTACGCGACCATGAGCATCACACCCGCCTCGTCGCACGCGCGCTGCATCGCGACCGCGTCGTCGACGGTCGTGGCGAGCGGCTTCTCGCACAGCACGTGCGCACCGGCGCTCGCCGCCCGTTCGACGAGTTCACGGTGCCGCGAGTTCTCGACCGCGATCACGACGGCATCCGGCTTCCACGCGAATGCGGCGTCGTAGTCGTCGACGTAGGAGACACCGAGCTCGGTGGCGAGGTCGGCGCCGCGCAGCGCATCGTCGGGGGCCGCGGCGCCGTCGGGATCGGTGGCGATGAGCTCGATCCCGGGCATCGCCTGCAGCGCGTGCACGTAGCTGAGGGCGTGCGTGTGGGCGAACGAGAGCACGGCGATGCGCAGCGGAGCGGTCATCGGACGACCTCCTCGGACGAGACGACGGCGACCGGGGCGCCGGACGCGATCGACGCCATCGCCGCCTCCGCCACGGCCACCGCGCGGATGCCGTCGGCGGGGTCCACCCGCGCGTCCCTGTGCTCGCGCACGGCGGCGACGAAGTCGGCGATCTCGGCGTAGTACGGGCTCTCCTGCGGCGACATCGGCGGCAGGTAGTCGGTCGCGGTGTCGTCGAGCACGGCATCCGTGCGCTGGGTGCGGTCCTCGGCGCTGTCGTACCGCAGGCGCCCGTCGGACCCGGCGACCTCGACGCTCGTGCGGAACGGCATGCCGGGGAGCCCCCAGCTCGCGTGCACGTGGCTGATCACACCGCTGCGGTGCGTGAGCACGACGTGCGACGACACGGGCACCGGCACCCGGTCGTCGACCGTCGGCGGGTTCTGCACCGCGTAGACGGTGTCGACGGGGCCGGCGAACCACAGCGCCTGGTCGAGGTCGTGGATCATGAGGTCGCGGATGACGCCTCCGCCCGCCCGCTCCGAGAAGAACCAGGGCGACGGGGGTGCGGACCCGGTGCGGCTGAACCTCTGCACGGCGATCTGGCCGATGCGGCCGGCGTCGACGGCATCCTTGATCGCCGCGTACTGGGCCATGTACCGCACGACGTGGGCGGGGAAGAGCCGCACGCCCGCCTCTTCGGCGGCGGCTGCGACCTGCGCGGCGGCCTCGGCCGTCGCAGCGAGCGGCTTCTCGCAGATCACGTCGCGTCCTCTGGCGATCGCGCGCAGTGCGAAGTCGGCGTGCGTGCTGCTGGGCGTGACGATGTCGACCAGGTCGACCAGGTCGATGAGCGCGTCGACGTCGGCGATGACCTCGAAGCCGTATTCGGCGGCGATCTCCTCCGCCCCGTCGAGCGAGGTCACGTATCCGCGGGCGCCGAGGGCCCGCCAGGCGTCGGCGTGGACGCGCGAGATGCCTCCGGCGCCGATGAGTCCGACCGTCAGCGTGCTCACTGCTTCTCCTCTGCGGGGTGGGTCGCCGACTCGGGGGCCAGCGGGGTGATGGGCGGCACCGGCATGTCGTCGATGCCGTAGATGCTCGCGGCGTGACGGCGGAACGCGTGCACGACCGCACCGTGAGCGGCGGCCTCGGCGCCCAGCCGCGCCTCGGCCAGGGGCACTTGGAACGGGAGTCCGAGATGGCCGGGCAGGGCGGCCCGCAACGGGTCGAGCAGCTGCTCGTGCGCGGCCGACAGTCCGCCGCCGATCACGATCATGGCCGGATCGACGGTCATGATGAGGGTCGCGATGCCGTGGGCGAGCTCATCGATGAAGGCGTCCAGCTCGTGCTGCGCATCGGCGTCGCCCGAGCGGGCGAGGGCGAAGACCTCGGCAGCGGATCGCGCGGTGCGCCACGTGATCTGACCCGTCTCGGTGTTCAGCCCGCGGAACGCGAGGCGCCCGATGTCGCCGGCGGCGTTGTGGATGCCGCGACGCGGCCGACCGCCCAGGATGAGCCCCATCGAGATGCGGTTGCCCACCGACAGGTAGACGACGTCGTCGACGAGCTGGGCGACGCCGAGGTGGTGTTCGGCGACCGCGGCGAGACGCACGCCGTTGTCGACGGATACGGGGCAGCCGAAGGCCTGGTGCAGCTGCGCGCCGATGTCGACGCCCGACCACTCGGGGATCACGACCGACATCACGACGCGGCCCGCGTCGTCGACGAGACCGGGGAGCGAGACTCCGATCGCGCGCACTCGCGATGCCGGCACGGAGGCAGCGGCGAGCGTCCGGCGGACGTCGTCGATCACGGCGGCGAGCTTGGCGGCGCCGTCGCTCTGCGCGGCGACCCCGGCGAAGGCCTGCTGGGCGATCACGCGGCCGGTGAGGTCGGCGAGGATGACGCGCACGCTGGCCACGCCGATGTCGATGCCGACGACCGTGCCGGCTGCCGCGTGGAAGGAGTAGTGGCGCGCGGGGCGTCCGGCACCGGCCGACGGTGCGGCCGAGCCCTCGACGATGAGTCCCGACTCGCTGAGGGTGGCGACCGCGTTCTCGACGGAGGTGCGGGAGACCTCGAGCGAGCGTGCGATCTCGTTCACCGTGGCGGCGCCCGCGTCTCGCAGGTGCTGCGCCGAGCGGGCGACGATCGACAGCGGGGTCGGCACGACCATGTGCGGCCTCCTTCTCGTCGTCGCGGGGTGCGATCAAAATAGCACACCCCATTCTCAAATCAAGGTCAGTCGTTTTCCTCCCGGAAACACGGCTGTAACAACAGCTTGAGAAGTTGTACTTGACTAATTATCCCAACCCGATGTCATAATAAACCGTACTCAGCACGGTATGAGCAAAGGAGCACCATGCGCGTCAGCAAGTTCACCGGCGTCGCCGCGGGCATCGCGGCCGCCACCCTGTTGGCCGGATGTTCGGCCGGCGGAGGCGCCACCGCAGAGGGCGAGCAGGACATCACTGTCTGGCTGTACCCGGTCATCGCCGACGAGGCGGCTCACAAGGAGTTCTGGGACTCCACGATCGCCGACTTCGAGAAGGAGAACGAGGGGATCAACGTCTCCTACGAGATCTTCCCGTGGGCGAACCGCGACGAGGCGCTGCAGACGGCCATCGCCGCGGGCAAGGGTCCGGACGTCGTCTACCTGATCCCCGACCAGCTGGCCGCGTACCAGAAGTCGATCGCACCGCTGAACGATCTGCTCAGCGAACAGCGCCAGGACGATCTGCTCCCGAACGTCAAGGACTCCGTCACGATCGACGGCGACATCCTCGGCGCTCCCATCCTCACGAGCGCGCAGCCGCTCATCTGCAACGCCGCCGCGTTCGAGGCGGCCGGCGTCACCGAGTACCCGGAGACGTGGGACGACATCGTCGACATCGCCCCGAAGTTCACGGCGGCCGACATGTACGTGCTGAACTACCCCGCCTCGGCCGAGAACACCCTCAACCTCACCTTCTACCCGCTGCTGTGGCAGGCGGGCGGCGCGGTCTACACCGACGAGGGCGAGGTCGGGTTCGACAGCACGGCGGGCGAGGAGGCACTGACCTTCATCACCGACCTCGCCGAGGCCGGGGCGCTCGACCCCGAGGCGCTCACCACCAACGTCCCGCTCGAGCAGACCGCGATCGCCCAGGGCAAGGTCGCCTGCACCTGGAACAACGGCGTGACCGAGGTCGCACCGTTCTGGGGCGAGGAGAACGTCAAGGTGCTCGCACCGCTCAGCGACGAGGAGTCGGTGGCGTACGGAACGGTCGGCTCGCTCTCGGTGCTCAAGGGCTCCAAGGCGCAGGATGCCGCGGCGGCCTTCGCCGAGTACGCGACGAGCGCCGAGGTCGTCGAGCCGTACCTGACGGCGGCCGGCTACTTCTCGGCTCTCAGCATCACGGAGCCGCTGTACGCCGACGACCCGCTGCTCGGCGAGGTCGAGAAGTACGTCCCCGACACGACGGTCGGCGAGCTGAACGCCAGCTCCCGCGCGCTGATGGGCGTGCTCGCGCCCGAGATCCAGGCGGCGCTGCTCGGCCAGAAGTCGCCGGCCGATGCGCTGAAGGATGCCGCGAGCGCGGCCGCCCCGCTCATCAAGTAGCCCCCATCGGGGGTGCGCGGCGATCGCCGTGCACCTCCGTCCCCCTTCGATCACCGAGGTGAGGTCTCCTGATGACGACGGCAACCATCGCGAAGCGACCACCGGGTCGGGTGGCGCGGGTCCTGGCCAGGCGCGAGGCGCGCGTGGCGTTCCTGTTCGTGCTGCCCGCGTTCCTGCTCTTCATCGCGTTCCGGTTCGGCCCGAGCATCGCCGGCGTCGCGTTGAGCTTCTTCGACTACGACATCTCCGGCGAGGTGGCGTGGCGGGGTCTCGATCACTTCCAGCGTCTCGTCGCCGATCCGCTGTTCTGGCGGGCGATGGGCACCACTCTCATCTACACGGTGTTCGCCGTGCCGATCTCGTTGGCGCTGTCGACGATCATGGCGCTCGGCGTGCGGCGCGCGTTCCGCGGCGCACGGTTCTTCCGCTCGATCTTCTTCCTGCCGGTCATCACCTCGCTCGTGCTCGCCGGGAGCATCTTCGTCTGGATCTTCTCGAGCAACGGCCCCTGGTCGCAGCTCATGGCTCCGCTGGGACTCGGCGGTTCGTGGCTCGGCAGCACCGTGCTCGTCATCCCCGCGATCGTCGTCGTGGGCGTCTGGTCGCGGTTCGGCTACGGCATGATGATCGTCATCGCCGCGCTGCAGGACGTGCCCCGGGAACTCGAGGAGGCCGCGCTGGTCGACGGCGCGAACGCGTGGAACCGCTTCCGGTACATCGTGTTCCCGTACCTGCGCCCCACCTTCTTCTTCCTCGCGGTGATCGAGACGACCGCGGCCTTCCAGGTCTTCGACGTCATCTACGTCATGACCCAGGGCGGTCCGGCGAACGCCAGCTACTCGCTCGTCTACCTGCTGTACGACCAGGGCTTCCGGTACTTCGACTACGGCTATGCGGCCGCGGTCGGCGTCGCCCTGTTCATCATGACCCTCGCGGTCGCCCTCATCCAGCGCCTCGTGATCGGAAAGCAGAAATGACCGCCCTGATCCAGCCGCCCACGCAGACGCCGGTCTCGGCGCCTCCGAAGAAGCCGGCCGCCCCGCGCCGCCACCGGTCGTTCCGTGCCCTCGAACCGACCCGCATGGGTGTGGTCGTACGGTGGATCTGGCTGAGCATCGCCGGCATCCTGAGCTTCTTCCCCTTCTACGCGATGGTCGTGCTGAGCCTCAAGCCGGGGCTGGTCGTCGAGCTCCCGGGCTCGCTGCTGCCGTGGACCGACATCTCGTTCGAGTCGTACGAGCAGGTGCTCGGCGGCCAGAACATCCTCGGCTGGCTGTGGAACACGGTCGTCTACTCCCTCGTGTCGGTCGTGGCCGTGCTGTTCCTCTCGGCGATGGCCGGATACGCCTTCGCCAAGAAGCGGTTCGCCGGCAAGGAGGTGATGTTCTGGTCGTTCCTCGCGATGGTGATGGTGCCGTTCCACGTCACCCTCATCCCGACCTTCATCCTCATGGCGAACCTGGGCGGCATCGACACCTACTGGGGCCTCATCCTGCCGACGCTCGCCAATGCGCAGGCCGTGTTCCTCATGCGGCAGTTCATCCAGGGGCTGCCCGACGAGCTCTTCGAGGCCGCCCGCATCGACGGCGCGGGCGAGTTCCGGATCTTCCTGCGCATCGTGCTGCCGTTGTGCAAGCCGATCCTCGCGACCCTCGGCATCTTCGTGTTCCTCTGGCACTGGAACGACTTCCTGTGGCCGCTCATCATCGCGAAGTCCAACTCGATGTTCACGCTCACCGTCGGCATCTCGTCTCTGCAGCAGCAGAACGTGCCGCTGAGCACCATGCTCGCCGGATCCGTCGTCGCGCTGCTGCCCATCTTCCTCGCTTACCTCATCGCCCAGAGGTACGTGCAGGAGGGCGTCACCGGCACGGGCATCAAGGGCTGAGAAGAAAGGGAATCACCACGTGACTCAGCACGCATTCACCTCGGAGGCGCACCTCGAGGAGGTACTCTCGACACCCTCCGACGCGCTCATCGCCGATCTGGCCCAGGGCTCGGGCGACCTCGTCATCCTCGGCGCAGGCGGCAAGATGGGCCCGACCCTCGCGATGCTCGCGCGTCGGGGCATGGACGCCGCGGGGCGGGAGAAGGATGCCGTCTACGCGGTGTCGCGGTTCGGCGACGCCGAGATCCGCGAGCGCCTCGACGCTGCCGGCGTCACCGTCGTGCCGTTCGACCTCATCGACAACGACGACTTCAGCGGTCTTCCCGACGCCCCGAACGTCGTGTTCATGGTGGGGGCTAAGTTCGGCGCGGCGACCAATGCGTCGTGGGCGTGGGAGGTCAACGCCGCTCTGCCCGACCGCGTCGCCCGGCGCTACCGCGACAGCGCCATCTCGGTGCTCTCGACCGGCAACGTGTACCCGTTCGTGCCCGCCGCATCCGGCGGTGCCTCCGAGCAGCTGACGCCGGCGCCGATCGGCGAGTACGCGCAGTCGTGTCTCGGGCGCGAACGCGTCTTCGAGTTCGGCGCGCAGGAGCGCGGCACCCGCGTGGCGATCATCCGACTCAACTACGCGATCGACCTGCGCTACGGGGTGCTCGCCGACATCGGCAGCGCCGTGCATGCGGGTCAGCCCGTGTCTCTCGCGACGGCGAACGTCAACGTGGTGTGGCAGGGGTATGCGAACGAGGTCGTGCTGCGCAGCCTCGTGCACGCCTCGACCGACCCGTTCACCATCAACCTGACCGGCCCCGAGCTGCTGAGCGTCGAGTCGATCGCCCGGCGCTTCGGCGAGCTGTTCGAGCGCGAGGTGACGCTCGTCGACGAGCCGCAGCCGACCGCGCTCCTCAGCGACGCCCGCCGCTGCATGGCGCTGTTCGGCTACCCCTCCGTCGCCGCGGAGACGCTGATCGGTCTGCAGGCCGAGTGGATCACCGCCGGACTTCCGATGATCGCCAAGCCCACGAAGTGGGCCGTGCGGGACGGCAGGTTCTGATGCGCGGGTACGCTGCGCACACCTCGACCGTGCCGGTGCTCCGCGCGGAGGCCGCCGCGACCCTCGCGCAGGGGGCCGTGATCCCGGCGCATCCGCTCGCCCTGACCGCCGATCGCACGCTCGACGAGCGCCGCCAGCGCGCACTGACCCGGTACTACCTGGATGCGGGAGCCGGCGGCCTCGCGGTGGGCGTGCACACGACCCAGTTCGAGATCCGCGACCCCGAGCATGCTCTGTTCGAGCCGGTGCTCGCGCTCGCGGCGGAGGAGATGGACGCACGGGCCGACGCCGCTGTCGTGCGTATCGCCGGCGTGGCCGGCGACACCGCGCAGGCCGTCGCCGAGGCCGAGCTCGCGCGCTCTCTCGGCTACGACGCGGTGCTGGTGAGTCCGCGGGTCGCCGGCGCCGACGATCGGGCTCTGCTCGACCGGGCGCGCGCGGTGGGCGAGGTGCTGCCGATCGTCGGCTTCTACCTGCAGACCGCGATCGGCGGTCCCGTGCTCGATCGGGAGTTCTGGCGCGAGTTCGCCACGATCCCCGCGGTCGTGGCGGTCAAGGCCGCGCCGTTCGACCGGTACCGCACGCTGGAGCTGGTGCGCGGCGTCGCCGCTTCCGGGCGCGCCGACGAGATCGCCCTGTACACGGGCAACGACGACGCGATCGTCGCCGACCTGCTGTCGGAGTTCCACGTCGAGTCGCCGGACGGGCCGCGCACGCTGCGCTTCGTCGGCGGGCTGCTGGGGCAGTGGGCCGTGGGCACGAAGGCCGCGGTCGACCTGCTCGCCCGGGCCAGGACGGCCATGGAGGGGGATGCCGTCGCCTACCGCGAACTGGGGCTCGTCGCGTCCGACATGGTCGATGTGAACCAGGCCGTGTTCGACCCGGGCAACGACTTCCACGGCGTGATCGCCGGGGTGCACGAGCTGCTGCGTCAGCAGGGCCTGCTCGAGGGCACCTGGTGCCTCGATCCCGCCGAAGGGCTCTCGCCCGGGCAGGCCGAGGAGATCCGGCGCGTGCGCCTGGCCTACCCCGACCTGAACGACGACGCCTTCATCGCCGAGAACCTCGAGGTCTGGCTGGCATGAGCGCCGCACCGGTCGTCGTCGTCGCCGCTGTGCCGGCACCGCTGTTCGCCGAGCTGTTCTCGCGCGACGACGAGCAGCGCCTGCACGCCGCTGCACGCGCGCTCGGCGGCGCCTTCGCGCGGGTCGACGCACTCGACGACGCCGCACTCGACGACGCCCGACTCGACGGCGCCCGACTCGACGACGCCCGACTCGACGGCGCCCGCGTGGTGCTGACCAGCTGGGGTGCTCCGCCGTTCGACGAGGCGCTGCTCGCGCGGCTCCCGAAGCTGCAGGTCGTCGCGCACATCGGCGCATCGGTGAAGGCCTTCGCGACCGACGCGCTCTTCGACCGCGGCGTGGTCGTGACGCAGGCCGGTGCGGCGATGGCGCGACCGGTGGCCGAGGTGTCGCTGGCGTTCACGCTGGCGCTGCTGCACCGCATCCCGAGCATGCACAACGCCCTGCGCAACGCGGCGGGCTGGGACGACGCCGGCCCCGGCGGCGCGCAGCACGAGATCCTCGGTGCGCCGATCGCCGTGATCGGCGCCTCGCGCACGGGTCGTGCGTACCTGGAGCTCGTGCGGCTGCTCGGGGCGGAGCCCCTGCTCGTGGATCCGACCCTCGGCGCCGCGCAGGCCGCCGCTCTCGGCGCCGAGCTGCTGCCCCTCGACGAGGCGCTGCGCCGAGCCCGCATCGTCGCGGTGCACGCGCCCACCCTGCCCGAGACCCACCACCTCATCGGGCGACGCGAGCTCGCACTCATGCCGGACGGCGCCGGACTCGTGAACACCGCCCGATCCTGGCTGGTCGACGAGGGGGCGCTGCTCGACGAGGTGCGCAGCGGACGCCTGAGTGCGGCGATCGACGTGTTCGACGAGGAGCCGCTGCCGGCCACCAGCCCCTTCCGCGGACTCCCGCACGTGCTGCTCACCCCGCACCGCGCCGCCGGCACGGTCGAGGGTCGTCTGCGCCAGGGCCGCATCGTGGCCGACGAGATCACCGCCTTCGCGGAGGGCCGGCCGCTGGTCGAAGCCGTCGATCGAGCCCAGCTGGCGTCGATGGCATGACGACGTCGCCGCAGCGCGTGGCCTTCGCCGGTCTCGCGCACTCCCATCCCGACACCGATGCGACCCACCTCCGCGCACTCGGCGGCGAGGTCGTGGGCGTGTACGACGACGACCACCTCGCGGCGGCGGCTTTCGCGGGGCGGCACGGCACGGCATCCGTCGGCTCACCGGCCGACCTGCTCGCGCTCGGTCCGGATCTCGTGATCGCCACGCCGCGGACGCACGAGGCGGCGGCGCTGATCCGGGTGCTGCAGGACGGCGTGACACCGGTGTTCGTGAACAAGGTCGTGGCCGCCACCGCGGCGCAGCTCCACGAGTGGTCGGATGCCGCAGACCCCGCGCTCGTCGGAACGAGCTCGGTGCTGCGCTTCGCGCCCGCTCTCGCCGCGCTCCGCGCCGAAGTCGAGCACGCGGAGGTGCTCGCAGTGCGAGTGCGGGCGCAGCACGACGCGGCCGGGTTCCGTACGCCGGAGCGCGACTGGCAGGACGCGCCGGATCTCGGAGGCGGGATCCTGGCGTCCGTGGGCGTGCACGCCTGGGAGATGGTCGACGTCGTGGTGCCCGGCGCACGGCTGACCTCGGGCACCGGCTGGACGCGCCGGGCCGCGGGATCGCCGTACTCGGAGGATGCCGCGGGCCTCGATGTCCGCGTCTCCGTCGGCGGGCGCGAGCTGCCCGCGCAGGTATCGCTGTCGGGGATCCCCGGCCCGGATGCCTATGCGATCGACGTCGTCACGACCGACGGGCTCCGCTCGTGCGTGCTCGATGTCGAGAACCCCCATGCTGCCCTCGGCTTCGAGGGACTGATCGGCGCCCTGCTCGATGCGAGTGCTGATCGACGCGTCGTCGCCCCGTGGCGTTCGGCGCAGGTCGTCGTCGAGAACACCGTGCGCGCAGCGCAGCTCGCGCGCTCCGGTGACGGCGGGGACTCGTGGTGACGCAGGAGAGGTACCGGATGCCGCGTGCCGACCGGCCGGTCGCACGCCCGACAGCGGCGATGCCGCCGCACGAAGGGACGACAGCATGACGATCACGAACGAGGACAGGACCGAGACCGCCGCGTTCCGCAGCCGGCGGATGCTGCTCGCCGGCTTCGGTGCCGCAGCGCTGGGCGGGGTGGCGGCGGTCGCGAGCCACGCGCCCGCGCAGGCCGCTGGCCCGGTGGCTCCGCTGAGCGCAGCGACGTCGAAGGCCGTCGGCACCGCCGAGACCGCCGCCGACCTCGCCGGACTCAAGGGCAAGGACGGTGATCTCGTGCGCACGTCCGGGTACGCGGCACCGGGCGACGGCGGGCACGGGCTCTATCGCTTCGTGAAGAAGGACGCACCGGCCGTGAACGGAGGCACCGTGCTCGCCGCGAAGAAGGAGGGAGCGTGGCTGCTCGTGCACTCCGGCGTCGTGGAGTTCCGGCAGTTCGGGCTGTTCGACGCCTCCGCGCCCGCCGACGACGCCCTCGACGCGATGGTCGGAGACCTCTCGATCCACCGCATCGAGGCGCACACCGACCTGAACTTCGTGCGACGGCACCGCTTCACCCGCTCGAACCTGGCCTTCGACTTCGGCAACAACCTCATGACCACCGTCGGCATCGAGAACGCCCCGAAGGACGACCCGTTCGCCGCGGTCATGTTCTTCCGCGGCGAGGTGACGGATGCCGTGCAGGAGGCGAAGCTCGGAGAGAACGTGCCCGACCTGGCCGACGTCTTCCCCGTCGCGGACTCGTCGTTCTTCGCCGTGGGCAGCTGGTACGCCGCCGAGGTGAACGGCCTCGCCGGTCGGTGGGAGCGCGAGCTGCAGCGGCTCGTGCAGGTGACCCAGATCGTCGACGGCACCCACATCCGCGTCAACTACAAGAACGGCTGGCCGCTCGGCAAGGACCGCACCATCACGTGGCGGCTCGTGAAGCCCGTGCACGACGTGACGGTGTCGAACCTGCGCTTCCTGGGCGGCGGGGCCGACGAGTACACCGGCTCGCACCCGCTCGCCTTCGAGTACGCGGTGCGCTGCGACGTCGACCACATCGACGGGACAGCGACGTTCTGGCCGCTCATCCAGCGCCGCTGGAACACGTACTTCACGACCGAGAGCTGCAACCTCTCGAACCCGACGTCGGTCACATGGGGCGGCGCCGGGTACCTGACGCAGCAGATCTACTGCCTGTACGGCTACGTCGCGAACTGCCACACCTCGAACGCCCGGCACCTCAACGACTTCACCGCCAGCGCCTACTGCCTCGTCGAGAACTGCCACGGCGACGGCGACGATCAGGGACCGTTCGTGACGCACGGCCAGTACGAGCACGACCTCACCTACACCGGGAATTCGGGCCTCATGACGTTCGCGAACTCGGGCGCGGCCTGGGGCTCGGCGGCCAAGCGCATCACGGTGCGCAAGCACGTCTGCTCGTGGTTCGTCGCTCGGGTGCGCATCACCGATCTCACCCTGGAAGACGTGCAGGTGATCGGCAAGCCCTCGCTCTCCGGCTCAGGGATGCTGTGGATCAACGCCGACGGGGCGCAGCTGCGCGGCTGCACGGCATCCGACACCCTGATCATCACGCAGCAGTCGGATGCGTCGGCTCGGCCGAACGTGATCGCCGACTCGCACTTCACGTTCGTCGCCCCCGGCGAGCTCACGAGTGCGGCGGTCACCACGCCCGTGACCTTCGTCGACACCGTGCTCAGCGGCGTCGGCGGTATGAAGATCACCGGCCCGGGAGCCGTCACGTTCCGCGGGTCGACGCTCACCGCGGCCGACGACGCGGCGCCGATCACCTCGGCGTCCGAGCACCTGCGCTTCGAGGGGTCCACGCTGCGCAACGCCCGCATCGCTGCCGCCCGCGGAGAGCGGCAGGCCGTCGAGATCGCCGGGTCGGACGTCCTGCTGAAGGGTGGTACCGGGGTGACGCGGACCGGTGCCGGGCCGCTGCACCTGACCGTGACCGACAGCACCCTGCGCGCGGAGGGGTCGGCGACGCACGTCTCGCTGAAAACCGGCGCCACGCACTACCGCGCGGTCGGCAACCGTTTCGAGGGCGGCGCGATCGAGCTCGCCGACGGCGCCTTCGGCTCCGAGTCGACCCTCCTGCACACCGGCAATGTCGAATCAGGCGTCACCCGCACGGCGTTCCCCGCCGAGGGCGACCGCGTCGTCGACGCCGCGAACCTCGCGGTCTGAGCATCCTGGTCGCCCCGTGCTGTGCAGGAGATCTCGCGTAACGAAGGAGCTGACGCCCCATCCGCTCCTTCGTTATGAGGGATCTCCTTCGCAGCCGCGCGGGCGCGCGAGGTCAGGATGCCGGGATGCCGACGAGCTCGGCGCTCTTCTGCCACAGCGCCTCGGCGAGGGCGGGGTCGTCGACCTGCGGATTGACGCGGTTCGAGAGGGTGCGTTCGTCGTAGTAGGCGCCCGAGAACCAGGTCTCGTCTGGCGTGCCCTCGATGAACCAGCGCAGGATGCTGCCGCCCTCCTCGACGCCCGTGAGTATGAGCCGGCCGAGGAAGCTGCGGTAGACGAGGCGCATGAGGCTCGACGAGTCGGCCGCGAAGTTCGTGCGCACGGTGCCGGGGTGGAAGGCGACCGCGCTCAGCCCGTCGGCATGGAACCGCGTGTGCAGGCTCTTCGCGAAGAGGACGTTCGCGAGCTTGGCGTCGCCGTAGGCCTTGTTCGCGCTGAAGCGCCGCTCGTTGTCGAGGTCGTCGACGTCGAGGTCGCCGAACAGGCGGTGCCCGACGCTCGACGTGTTGATGACGGCCCCTCGGCTGCGCAGCAGTCGGGGCAGGAGCAGGTTCGTCAGCAGGAACGGTGCGAGATGGTTGACCTGGATGGTCTTCTCGTGGCCGTCGACGGTGGGGGTGCGGTCGCCGAAGATGCCGCCGGCGTTGTTGGCGAGCACGTCGAGGCCGTCGTCACCGAGGAGGTCGTCGATCCGACCGGCCAGCGCCCGCACGTCGTCGAGTCGCGCGAAGTCGGCGGTCAGCGCCTCACCGCCGGTGGCGTCGGCGACCGCGCGGGTCTTCTCGGACGATCGACCGACGAGCAGCAGCCGGTGTCCGGAATCCGCGAGCTGTCGAGCGGCGGCGGCGCCGATGCCGTCGGACGCTCCGGTGATCACGATGGTCTTCGTCACGGGAGTCATGCCTCTGCGTCGGTCGGGGTGATGCGCTGGGCTGCTCTGGTCACGTGCTCGGCGATCACGGCGCGAGCGGTCTCGGGGTCGCGGCCGGCGATGGCATCCACGATTTGCCGGTGGCTGCGCACGTGCTCCTCCTGTTCGGCGGGGTCGAGAGCGGAGTTCGCCGCGTGCAGGAACCCGGCGACGCGGCCGCGCAGGTGCGAGGTGACCTCGTCGAGGAAGCGGTGGTCGGCGAGCTCCGACAGCGTCTCGTGGAACAGCCGGTCCTGCCGCAGCAGCTCGGCGATGTCGCCCTCGGGTACCGCCGCCATCGCCTCGACCACGGAGCCGAGGCGCCCGGCCGCCTCCTCGTCCCACCGCTCCTGCACGCGGATGGCCATGAACTGCTCGAGCACGATCCGCAGGCTCGAGATCTCCTCCAGGTCACGGGCGGTGAGCGCGGCCACGCGGGCTCCGCGGCGCGGTTCGTGCACGACGAGGCGTTCCTGGGCGAGCCTCGTGAGCGCTTCGCGCACGGGGATGTGGCTCACGCCGAGCCGTTCCGCCAGCTTGCGCTCGACGAGTCTCTCGCCGGGGGCGAGTTCCCCGGAATGGATCGCGGAGCGCAGTTCGTCGGCGACCTGTTCGGCGATGTTCTGGTCAGACACGCTGCGCACTCGTATGCCCTCCTCGATGCGCGACGCCGTCAGCGGATGCCGGGGCGCTCCGCTCGATGCTATGGCATTCCCTCCCCCTGCACACCCGAAGGAGTCCGCATGACCACCGCCCCGCTCGCGATCGGCGACAGCATCCGCGTCCCGCGCACGTCGGCGCTCGTCGGCGTGGCCAGGCGCGATGTGACGCCGCCGGTCGGCATCCGCGCGAAGAACTGGGGACCCGCCGACTGGGAGCGGGCGGAGGGCGCCCACCGGCCCTTCGAACTGACCGCGCTCGCGGTGACCGGTGGCGACGGGCGCGCGCGTGTGCTGCTCGCGGTCGACGGCACATGGTGGCGACGGGTGGCCGACGAGATCGGAGTGCGAGGGGCCATCCTCGACGAGCTCGGCCTCGACGCTGATCAGCTCATGCTGTCGCTCTCGCACACGCACGCCGGCGCGGTGCTGTGCGCGGCCGACGCGCATCTCGAGGGCGGCGAGCTGATCCCCGGATACCTCGAGACCCTCGCCGAGCAGGGCATCGCGGCCGGTCGCGAAGCACTCGACTCCGCCCGATCCGGCCTCGTCGAGTGGACGACCGGGCGCTGCGACCTCGCCGCCGATCGCGAGCTCGACCTGGACGGCCGGGCCCTCGTGGGCTGGAACCCGGGAGTCGCCGCCGACGACACCGTGACGATCGGACGGGTGAGCGTCGGCGGGGAGGTGCGCGCGACGATCGTGAACTACGCGTGCCACCCCACCACGCTCGCGTGGCAGAACCGCGAGGTGTCCCCCGACTATGTCGGCGCGATGCGCGAGATCGTCGAGACGGCGACCGGAGCGCCGTGCCTGTTCGTGCAGGGAGCGTCGGGCGAGCTCGCGCCGCGCGAGCAGTACACCGGCGATGTCGCCGTGGCCGACCGACACGGACGATCGCTCGGACACGCGGTGCTCTCGGCCCTCGACGGCCTGCCGCTGCCCGGAGACGAGCTGACCCTCGGCGGGGTCGTCGAGTCCGGCGCACCGCTCGCGATCTGGGAGGGACGCCCGGGGGACGGAGGGGAGGATGCCGCGGGCTCGACGACGACGGTCGACCTGCCGCTCCGCGACCTGCCCACGCTCGATCAGCTCGCCGAGGAGTGGAAGGACATCGATCCGCGCTCGCGCGACGAGCGGCTCGGCCGTGCCCGCAACCTGCGCGAGGGGTACATCGACGGGCCCACCGTCGCGCACCCCGTGTGGGCCTGGCGCCTCGGGGACGCCGTCGTCGTCGGTCATCCCGGCGAGGCGTACTCGCGGCTGCAGACGACGCTGCGCGCCCGGTTCCCCGGCATCCCGATCGTGGTGATGAACCTCACGAACGGCCCGGGCTTCGTGTATATGCCGACTCGGGAGGCCTACGAGCGCGGCGCGTATCAGGCCTGGCAGACGCCCCTCGCCGCGGGCTGCCTCGAGCTTCTCGAGGAGCACGCCTGCGAGGTCGTCGCGGCCCTCCTCGCGCCCGCGTCGCCCGCTCCCTCGCCACCCGCATCCGCCCCGACCAGAGGAGAGAAATGACAGACCATGCGCCCGTCGCCATCGTCACGGGAGGATCCGCCGGCATCGGCTGGGAGATCGGACGCCGCCTCGTGGCAGACGGCTATCGCGTCGTCGCCGCCGACCGGGTGCCGGGCCTCACGGCATCCGATGCGGGCGCTAGCGTGCTGTGGCGCGAGCTCGACGTCACCGACCACGACGCGACCGACCGGGTCTTCGGGGCCATCGAGGCGGAGCTGGGTCCGATCGAGGTGCTGGTGAACAACGCCGGCATCCAGCGCCATCGCGCGATCGAAGACCTCTCCTGGGGCGAGTGGTCGGCCGTGGTCGACGTGAACCTGCACGGCGTGTTCTCGGCGCTGCAGGCAGCCGGACGACGGATGCTGTCGCGCGGCGCCGGCCGGATCGTGAACATCTCGTCGATCTCGTCGCGAGGCTCCGCCGGTCGTGCGCCGTACGCGACGACGAAGGCCGCGGTGATCGGTCTCACGTCGACCGCGGGGGCGGAGTGGGCGGCCCGCGGGGTGCGCGTGAACGCGGTCGCACCCGGTTATGTCGACACGGGCGTCTTCCGCCAGGGTGTCGAGCAGGGAACGCTGAGCCTCGACACGATCCTGTCGCGCATCCCGGCGGGTCGTCTGGCGGAGGCGAGTGAGATCGCGGATGCCGTGAGCTTCCTCGTGTCGGATCAGTCGCGCTATATGAACGGCCAGACGCTCTACGTGGACGGCGGGTTTCTGGTCGACTACGGCGTGCCGCTCGCGAAGAGGCCCGAATGACGGCGGTCGCACGGGTCCACACCGCCACGGCGGTGCTGCCGCTTCCTGCTCCACTGCACCTCGGTGCCATGACGGTGACCCGTCGCGAGTACAGCGCCGTGCGCGTGACCGACGCCGACGGCACGACCGGGGTCGCGTACTGCCTGTCGCGGGAGGCGCCGATGGCCGAGATCGTCGACCGCCTGATCGCTCCGCACGCGATCGGGGCGGATGCCGACGATCCGTCGGCCGCGTGGGATCGGATGCTGCGGGGCAGCGCGATCGTCGGACGCGTGGGCCTCGTACGGCGCGCGATCGGCCTCGTCGACATCGCCTTGTGGGACATCGCCGCTCGCCGGGCGGGAGTGCCGCTGTGGCGGCTCCTCGGGACCGGCGACGCCCCTCGTCGCGCCATGCTCGTCGCGGCGTACCCGTCGCGGGAACGCACTCCCCGCGACGTCGCCGACGAGGTTCTGCGCCAGGCCGCGGGATGGGCGCAGGTCAAGGTGTCGCGCATTCCCGATCCGGCATACATGCGCGAGCTGTTCGTGATCCTCGGTGCGGAGCTGCCGCGGGAGACGGGCCTCGTGGTCGACGTGGGATTCGGATGGCGCGACGCCGACGAGGCCCTCTCCGAGATCGCGCAGTGGGGAGCGCCCGACCTGGCCTGGCTCGAGGATCCGCTCCTGCCCGAGGATGCAGCGGGATGCGCACGGATCCGCGCCGAGAGCGGGCTGCCGCTGTCGGTCGGCGACGAGGTCACCGACCCCGCCGTGCTGCGTGCACTCGTCGAGCAGGGCGGGATCGATGTGCTGCGCCTCGACGTCGTCGCGATCGGCGGCATCACTCCCGCGCGCGAGATCGTGTCGTGGGCGGCGGAGCGCGGCATCCGGGTGTCCGGGCACGTGTATCCGGAGGTCACCGCCCACCTCGGGATCGAGGTGGAGACGTTCGCGCGCGGAGTGAATCCGTACGACCCCGCGCCGAGCTTCGTGACGGGCGGGCCGACGTTCGTGGGCGACGTCCGCCCCGCCGGCGGTCCGGGACTCGGCTTCGGCCTCGACCCGGCCGTCTTCACCTTCGACCGAGAGGAGCGACCATGACATCCGCGCCGAGGAGCGCCGTCGTGACCGGCAGCGGCAAGGGCATCGGCCGGGCGATCGCCGAACGGCTGACCGCCGACGGGTGGACGGTGGTGGGGCTCGAGCGGTCCGCCGGGTCGGGCACCGTCGAGCAGGGGATCGTCGCCGAGGTCGTGGCGGGGGATGCTGCGGACCGCAGCGCCCACGAGCGTGCCGCCGACGCCGCCCTCGCCTACGCGCCCCTGCGCGGCTGGGTCAACAACGCGGGCATCACCAAGCGCACACCCCTGCACGAGCTCGACGAGACGGTGGTGCGCGAGATCCTCGACATCAATGGCCTCGGCTACGTCTGGGGATGCTCGGCGGCGGTCTCGTCGTTCCTCGACCAGGGCGTCGCGGGAGCGATCGTCAACATCGGCTCGATCCACGGCCGCTCCAGCTTCGTCGACCACGCGGCGTACGAGTTCACGAAGGGGGGCATCGACGCGCTCAGCCGCAGTGTGGCCGTGACATATAGCGGACTCGGCATACGCGCGAACACGGTCGCGCCGGGTGGCGTGCGCACGCCGCACCTCGAGGCGCAGATCGCGGCATCCTCCGACCCGGCGGCTGCAGAGCGCGCGCTCGCGGAGGGGCCGCCCATGGGCCGGATCGCCCGCGCCGAGGAGGTCGCGGCTGTCGCGGCGTTCCTGCTCTCTGACGAGGCGCCGTATCTGTCGGGGCAGTCGATCGCGGTCGACGGCGCGTGGACGGCCTCCTTCGGCGAGGTCGTCGTCGACCCGGCGCTCCGCGCCCGCTTCGACGGTCGAGTCAGGCCTTGAGCATCGAGGCGCGGGCGATGAGACCGTCGAGCACGTCGAACGTCGCGATGGTCTCGGTGGCGACGCCCGCGTTCACCACCTGCTCCTGGGCCACGACCCATCGCGATCCGAACAGCACGGTGTGCTCGATCACGCACGACAGCTCGGGGTTCTGCAGCCGGGGTTCGTAGAACGCGCGGATCGCCGTCGCCCCGATGATCGGCTCCGGCGCGACGCCGGTGATCACGGCATCCGCCGCGTAGGTCGCGACGAACGCGTCGAGGTCGTGGGCGTTGAACGCGTCGAGCTGTGCCTGCACGGTGAGCGCGGCCGAGCGGATGCTGTCAGTCAATGCGCACTCCTCCGTTGACGTCGTACGTGGCGCCGGTGATGAAGCCCGCCCGCTCGGAGGCGAGGGAGGCGATGATCCACGCGACGTCGGCCGGCTGTCCGAAGGCGCCGAGGGGGATGGATGCCGCGAGCCGGTCGCGTCCGTCGCCCTGCAGTCGATCGGTGATGGCGCTCGCGACGGGCCCTGGACTGACGGCGTTCACCCGGATGCCCTCGGGGGCGAGGTGGCGCGCGAAGCTGCGGGTGAGTGCGAGGATCGCTCCCTTGCTCGCGGAGTAGTGGAGTCCGGTCTGCAGCGCGCCGACCTGGCCGGCGATCGACGACAGGTTGACGACGGAGCGGTCGCCGTCGGCGGCGCGCAGCAGGGGGAGCGCGCCGCGGGTGAGGAAGAACATGCCGCGCACGTTCGTCTCGAGCACGAAGTCCCACTCCTCGATGTCGATGTCGTCGTACGGGGTGTAGGGGCAGACGCCGCCGTTGTTGATCAGCACGTGCAGCGATCCCCACTCGGCGGTGATCTCCGCGAGCAGTGCGTCGATCGACGCCTGATCGCGCAGGTCGAGCCGTGAGACGCGCACGTCGGGAGAGCCGGCGGCGCGGCACTCGTCGGCGACGCGGGCGGCTTCGGCCTCGCGCCCGGTGTAGGTGATCCAGAGGGCATAGCCCTCGGTGGCGAGTTCGCGGGCGGCTGCGGTTCCGATGCCCGAGCTCGCGCCGGTGGTGAGCGCTCGTCGCTGTGTCATACCTGAACGCTATAGCAAATGTGCGATCCCCCGAAACAATCTCGCGATGTCAATGCTAGATGCTATAGCATCGCATCCATGACCGAGCCCCTCATCATCGTGACCGACTGCGACCTGCCGGGGTCCGTCATCGAAGACACCCTCCGCGCCGCCGGTCTGCGGGCCGAGCGGGCCGCCTCCGCCACGGTCGACGACCTCCTCGCCGCCGGCGCCGCCGATGCCGACGGTCTCGTCGTGCAGTGGATGCCGATCACCGCGGACGTCCTCGACCGCCTGCCGAATCTCCGCATCATCAGCCGCGTCGGCATCGGCTACGACATGATCGACGTGGACGCCGCTGCCGAGCGCGGGATCGCGGTCGCCAACACCCCGAGCTACTGCATCGAAGAGGTCGCCGCGCACACGGTCGCCATGATCATGGCTCAGGCGCGCGGCCTCCTCGCGTACGACCGCGCGGTGCGCGCCGGCACGTGGAAGGCCGTCGAGGCGCGTCCCCTCGCCGTGCGCCCCTCGCGCACCACGGTTTCGGTGCTCGGTTTCGGGCGCATCGGACGCGTCGTCGCGTGCGGATGCCGTGCGCTCGGGTTCCGTGTTCTCGTCGCCGATCCGTTCGCCGCCGCCGACTCCGTGCGGGCGGCCGGCTGCGAGCCGGTGGCGATCGACGAGGCGATCGCCACCGCCGACATCCTCACCCTGCACGTGCCGCTCACCGATGAGACCCGGCACCTGATCGACGCCGACGCCCTGGCGACGATGAAGCGGGGAGCGGTCGTGGTGAACACGTGCCGCGGGCCGCTGGTGGACGAGGGGGCGCTTGCCGCATCCCTCCGATCCGGGCATCTCGGCGGTGCGGCGCTGGATGTCTTCGACGGCGAACCGCTCGCGGCGGACTCCCCGCTGCGCGATCTCGACGACGTCCTGCTCACCCCGCACGCCGCGTGGTTCTCGCGGGAGGCGCTCGACGACCTGCCCGTGCACGCGGCGGACAACGTCATCCGCTTCCTCGCCGGCGAGTCCGTCCCGCTCGTCACTCCTGCCCCCGCCCACGCCGGCTGATCCCGAACCGACCATGGAACTGCTGCGTCTCGGATCGCTCGGCTCGGAGAAGCCCTTCGTGCGACACGACGGTGCCGTCTACGATCTGTCCTCGCTCACGCCCGACATCGACGGGGCGTTCCTCGCGGATGGCGGCATCACCCGCGTCCGGGCGGCGCTCGCCGCAGGCGCGCTGCCGGCGGCCGACATCAGCGGTCTGCGCATCGGCGCCCCGGTCGCGCGCCCCGGAGCCGTGATCTGCATCGGCATGAATTACGCCGCGCACGCCGCCGAATCGGGGTCGCTGCCTCCCGAGCATCCGGTGGTCTTCTTCAAGCATCCGAACACCGTCGTCGGGCCCGACGACGTGGTGCTGCTGCCGCCGGAGGCCGAGAAGGTCGACTGGGAGGTGGAGCTCGCCGTCGTGATCGGTCGCACCGCGCGCTACCTCCCCTCGGCCGAAGCTGCGCGCGACGTGATCGCCGGGTACGCGGTGTCGAACGACGTGTCCGAGCGCGCCTTCCAGATCGAGGTGTCGGGGGGCCAGTGGTCGAAGGGCAAGTGCGCCGAGACCTTCAATCCGCTCGGGCCTGCGCTGGTGCCTGCCGACGAGGTCGACCCGCAGGCACTGCGCCTCCGGTCGTCGGTGAACGGCGCTGCCCGACAGGACTCGTCGACAGCCGACATGGTGTTCCCGGTGCTCGAGCTCGTCCGCGACCTCAGCCAGTACATGGTGCTGGAGCCCGGCGACGTGGTGAACACCGGAACACCGGAGGGTGTGGCGCTGTCGGGGCGGTTCCCGTATCTCGCGGAGGGCGACGAGATGGTGATCGAGATCGAGGGACTCGGTCGCCAGTGGCAGCGGGTGGAGCGCGCCCGGGTGCGCTGATCTCGCGGACCCGGCGCCTTGCGCCCGCGACACGGTTCATCCGGCTGAGTGCAGCCGTGTCGCGGGCGGAGGGCGTCGGGACCCCCGCCACCGCCCGACGGTGCCCGGTTCAGCCGGCGAAGGGGACGACCGGCAGACCGCGCACGCCGGGGCGCACCGCGAACAGCGATCCGGCTTCCGTGCCGTGGTCGCGGTCGAGTCCCTGCGCCGACGTGGTGATGAACAGCGTGCCGAGATCGTCGCCGCCGAACGCGCACGCGCTGACCTGCGGGACCGGCAGCGGGATGCGGGCGATCAGGGCGCCCTCGGGCGAGTACCCGTGCACGGCCCAGCCGCTCCACAGTGCGACCCACACCGAGCCGTCCGCCGCGACGGTGAGGCCGTCCGGCATCCCCTGGTCGTCCGGGATGCCGACGAAGCGGCGTCGTCCGGTCAGCTCGCCGTCGATCACGTCGAACATGTCGACGCCGCCCGTCGCCGTGTCGACGTGATAGGCCAGGTCGCCGTCGGGGGCGAAGCCGATCCCGTTCGAGACCTCGACGCCCGAGAGCACCTCGCGCTGCTCGAGCTCGGCGGTGAGGCGGATGACGCGGCCGACCGCTCCGGCGTCGTCTGTCGCCATCGACCCGGCGAGCAGGCGCCCGTGCGGGTCGACCGTGCCGTCGTTGAACCGGGCGCTGCCCAGGTCGAATCGGAGCGCCGGGGAAGCGGGGCCGTCGGCCGAGTCGGACAGGTGCAGCGTGCGGGCGCCGAACGCCGCGAAGCCACCGCTCGCGCGCGGGCGCACGAAGGCCGCGTAGTCGTCGTCGAGGTGCAGGCGATGGATGCCGTCGTCCCGCAGCGTCACGAGGTCGGCGGCCTCGCCGTCGACCCACCTCACACCGCCCCACGACGGCGACCACACGGGGGCCTCGGCGTGCACGCACACGGGACCGGTGAGGTTCTCGGGCGTCATGAGGCGTCGTCGCGGCGCAGCGGCATCCGCTCCGGCTCGGGCGTCCCTTCGGGTGGCGCGGATGCTTCCGGGGTCTGCGGAGCCGCGGCCGGCTGCGCGGGGAGCTCTCTCGCGACCTGCTTCTCGAGCACCTGCACGGCCTCGTCGCTGAGCAGGATCAGACCGTCGAGCTCGTCGCGCACCCTCTTGTAGGCGATGTTCCGCTCGGCCTGCGTCGCCGACTCGTCGACCGCGACCTTGAGCAGCTGCTGCGCGCGGTCGAGGCGCTTGCGCTCCGCTTCGGTGAACGTCGAGTCGCGCAGCCGTCTGGCATCCTTCTCGGCCACCTCGAACGCCACGGCGTACGCGCCGACCGCATCGAGGTACTCCGACACCTGCTGCTCGGTCACCGAGGCGTCGGCGGATGCCGGTCGCAGCGCGTCAGCCGTGCGCTTCGCCCGCAGGAACGCGGCGACGAGAGGCTGGCGGCCGTCGCTCATCGCGGGGAAGGCGATGAGTTTCGCGACGTCGAGCTCGTAGTCGAGCCATCGCGCGGTGATCTCGTCATGCTCGGAGAAGAGCCGCTCGAGAAGGGTGTTCGATGCGACGGGCGGTGCCGTGGTGTCGACGACCGACGGTCCGATCCGCTTCGCGCCGCGGGCTTCGAGCTGGGCCGTCTTCAGCTCGGCTTTGACCCGCAGCGTCTCCAGACGTCGCTCATGCCGGCGCTTCGCGCTGCGCTCCCAGGCCTTCGCGGCGCCGCCGGCCATGCCCATGACGGGGAAGATGAGCCACCAGTAGTTGCCGGCGAAGGCCCAGAAACCGCGGATGAACTCGTCCATGATGCCCTCAGCCTACTTCCGGCGCTGCTCCGGTGCGCGCCCGTGGTCCTCGAACGAGCGGGACTTCGTCGGGGCCGAGACCGAACGTTGGTCATCGCCGGAGAACAGGGGCTGGCGGATCTCGTCGTCATTGATATAGTCAACGCTATTGACTTGCAGTTCCGACGGTTGGACGACGATGACCACACCTCCCGCTCCCGTGTCGATCGCGGCGGAGTGCGACGGCATCCGGATCGCGGCGCAGAAGCGCGGTTCCGGACCCGCCGTCCTGCTGCTGCACGGCTACCCCGAGACCAAGGCGATGTGGGATGCCGTCGCAGGCGCGCTCGCCGCGGACCATACGGTCGTCGCCGCCGACCTGCGCGGCTACGGCGACTCCGGCAAGCCGCGTGACGCGTCGTACGCGAAGCGCGACATGGCGCGCGACCAGGTCGCGCTCATGCGCGGTCTCGGTCACGAGCGTTTCGCCGTCATCGGCCACGACCGCGGCGGTCGTGTCGGGCATCGCCTGGCGCTCGACCACCCGGAGGCCGTGACGGCGCTCGCCGTGCTCGACATCGTGCCGACGCTGCACATGTTCGAGAACGTCGACCGTGCGATGGCCACCGCGTACTTCCACTGGTTCTTCCTCGCGCGCGCAGACGGGATGCCCGAGGCGCTGATCGGCGCGGACCGCGAGACGTGGCTCCGCAGCCGCTTCACCGGTCGACGCCACGACGGCGATGCCCTGCCCGATGCGTTCGATGAGTATCTGCGCTGCTTCGACCTCGACACCGTGTACGCCTCCGGAGCGGACTACCGCGCCGCGGCATCGGTCGATCTCGACCACGACCGCGTCGACCGCTCGGCGGAGCGAGTCGTCACCGCGCCGACCCTCGCCCTCTGGGGCGCGCACAGCTACGTCGGCCGCAACTTCGACGTGCTGTCGACCTGGGAGTCGTACGCCCCCGGAATCGCGGGACGAGCGATCGACGCCGACCACTACCTCGCCGAGGAGGCGCCGGAGCCCACGGCATCCGCACTCCGCTCCTTCCTCGCGGAGGTGGGCGCATGACCGCGCGCGAGGTCGACCGGCTCGCCGAGCTGGTGACGATCGAGACGCCGACGGGGGATGCCGCGGGCTTGGCCGCCGCGCAACAGCTCATCCGCTCGTGGATCAGCCCCGTCGTGGGCGACGACGGCGAGCTCGAGACCGTCGACGGCGTCACGCATCTGCGGTGGTCGGGCGGCGAGGATGCGAGCGTGCTGCTGATCGGCCACGTCGACACGGTCTTCCCGACCGGCACGATCGCCGAGCGCCCGTTCCGGGTCGAGGGCGACCGCGCCACCGGACCAGGCGTCTTCGACATGAAGGCGGGCATCGTCATCATGGCCGCCGCCCTCGAACGGATCGCTCGCCCCGAACGCGTCGCGATCCTGCTCACGAGCGACGAAGAGGTCGGCTCGATCACGTCCCGTGCGCTGATCGAACGCGAGGCCGCCCGGGTTGGCACGGTGCTCGTGCTCGAGCCGAGCCTCGACGGCGCGCTCAAGATCGCGCGGCGCGGCGGCAGCATCTACCGTCTCGCCTTCACCGGACGCGCCGCGCACGCCGGACTGGAACCGGCGAAGGGGCGCAGTGCGCTCGCCGAGCTCGCCCACCACGTGCTGGCGCTGCCGCACCTCGCCGACGACGATCGCGGCACGACCGTGAGCCCGACTGTCGCGCAGGCGGGCACCGTCACCAATGTCATCCCCGAGCACGCCGAGCTGCGCATCGACGTGCGCGCGTGGACGCTCGACGAGCTCGATCGGGTCGACGGTCGGATGCAGTCGCTCGGCGCTCACACGCCCGATGTGCGGGTCGACGTGCACGGCGGGATCAACCGTCCGCCCATGGAGCAGTCCGTGTCGGAGGAGCTGCTCGCGTGTGCGCGCCGTGTCGCCGAACGGCTGGGGCACGCCGACGTCGAGGCGGTATCGGCGGGAGGAGCGTCGGACGGCAACTTTACCGCCGCGGTCGGCGCGAGGACCCTCGACGGGCTCGGCCCGCGCGGATCCGGTGCCCACGCCGACCATGAGTGGGTGTCGGTCGCGTCGCTGCACGAGCGGATCGACCTGCTCGCCGGCATGATCGACGACCTCGACGCCGCCTCCGCGCCGTCACGCGCTGGTCGGTGAGGGGCGGTTCGGTCCACGCGACCCCGCGAAGGGTCTCCCCGAGTCAGACCCCGGGGGCGTGACGTTCGATGCTCTCCAGAAGTAGGTCGAGCGCTGTCTCCCAGGCGCGGGGGTCGCGGATGCCGGGCAGGGCCTCGCCCGCCCAGGCGATCTCCGGATACTCCTCCGGGTCGAGGCGGCGGCGGTCCATCTGCCATGTCAGCTCATCGGCATCCTGCACCTCGGCGGGGATCGCGGTGAGCGCCGCCTGGATGCTCGACGCCGAGCGGATCAGCTGCCCGAGCGCGCGCGCATACAGCGCGGCCTGCTCGCGGTCGTAGCCGCCGCGGCGCAGCGCTCCGATGGAGAACTCCATGGAGGAGAAGTCGGTGGGCCGGCGCAGCGCCATCTGCAGCGCGAACTCGGGGTAGCGCATGTAGTGGTCGTGGATGAGGTGCGCTTGGGCGCGCAGGTCGGCGAGCCAGTCGTCGGTCGCGACCATGCCGCCGCTGTAGGAGCGGGCTCGCAGCGTGTCGATGAGCGCGAGCAGCAGTTCGTCCTTGTCGCGGAAGTGCCGGTAGATCGATGTGGGATGTGCGCCGAGCTCTTCGCCGATCGATTGGAATGTGAGACGGTCGAGGCCCTCGCGCTCGACGACGCGGTCGGCGGCGGCGACGATGATCTCGCGGCTGAGCGAGTCGCGGGCTCGGCGCGGGCGACCGGTCGCCGTGGTCGCCTTCGCGGCGGATGTCGCTGCCGGCTTCTTCGCCGGATCCGCGGCCTTCCGTGTCGCCATCGAGTACTCCGTTCGCAGATCGCGGCCGTCGGGGCCCGCGCGGATTCACGGTACCCCATGCCTGTCAGCCGTGCTGTCAGTGCCGTCGACAATGGTCGAAGTCTAGCCTCCGGTCGTTAGCCACTGTTATAGTCAACGCCATTGGCAAGCTCCCGGATGCGAAGGGAGCACGACACGAAGGAGCAAGGATGCTCGAGGTCCCTGCAGTCTCGTCCGACGAGGCGCTCGATGCGCGCTTCGCGGTGCCGTATCTGCTGACGGTGCGGCCCGTGCCCGGCCCGGACGACCTCGCCCTCCTCGTCGAGAACCACCCCGGCGGCGCACGCGGTCGCATCTGGCGTGCGCCCGCTGCGCCGAGCGACCTCCTTCCGTTCCCGGTCGGCGTCGGCGCGATCCTCACGGCGGATGCCCGCTGGGTGGTCGACCTCGACGACGGCGGCGGGTCGGAGGTCGGCGGCCTCGTCGCGTTCGCGGTCGACGGCTCCGAGCGCGTCGAGCTCACGTCCGGCCGCGCCCCGTACGTCCTGCGCGGCCTCGAGTCGTCGTTCGACGGCCGCTCGGTCGTCGCGACGGTGGTCGACGAGGACGGCTTCCACGTGCTCGTGATCCCCGCAGCTCCGTGGGGCGAGCCCCGGGTCGTCTACTCGAACCCCGTGGAGGCCTGGTACGGGCAGATCTCGCCTGACGGCGCGCTCGTCTCCGTCGACACGACGGCGCACAATCCCGGCATCCGGCGTCCGCTGCTCACGGTCGTCGACGGTCGTACCGGCGAGGTCGTCGCGACTCTCGACGACCTCCCCGCCGGACCCGTGCGCGGAGTGCGCTTCGCGTCGGATGCCGGTGACGACCGTCTCCTGCTGAACACCGAGCGCAGCGGGTTCTCGCGCCCCGCGATCTGGAGCGTGCGCACGGGGGAGCGCGCCGACTTCGACCTGCCCGATCTCGCCGGTGAGGTCGTCCCGGTCGACTGGCACTCCCCGAGCGGCCGGATCCTCGCCGTGCACGTCGACGACGGCATCCACCGCCTGGTCGAGATCGACGAGGCCTCCGGCGACGCGCGTGTGGTGGCGGAGGGCGGCAGCGTCTTCGACCCCGACGTCGCCGATCTGCATCCGTTCCAATGGGCGTCGTACTTCGCACCGACCGGCGCGGTGCGTGCCGTGCGCTCGACCTGGGACGTGCCGCTGCATGTCGAGGAGATCGCCGCCCACGGCACCGCGGTGACGCTGGTCGAGCCCGCGCCGGTGCCGCCGGGGCGTCCGCTCGCGTCCGCCATGGTGCCGAGCGCCGACGGCACCCGAGTGCAGCTCTGGTGGGGGAGGCCGGAGGGTGATGAGCCGCTCGGCACGGTGCTGACCATCCACGGCGGGCCGAACCTCGTGACGGTCGACAGCTACGACCCCTCGGCGCAGGCCTGGCTGGATGCCGGGTTCGCCGTCGCCTCGCTCAACTACCGCGGGTCGGTCACCTTCGGCCGCGCGTTCCGGGAGGGCTTCTGGGGCGTCGGCGGCGATCGGGAGATTGAAGACGTCGCGGCGGCGATCGGATTCCTGCGCGAGCAGGGCCTCGCCGATCCCGCGACGACGTTCATCACGGGGGCGTCTTACGGGGGCCACATGACCCTGCTGAGCGTCGGACGGCTGCCCGATCTGTTCGCGGGCGGCCTCGCGCACGTCGCGGTGGCGGAGTGGTCGGCGGCGATCGACGCGATGAACCCCGCGGTGCGCAGCGTGTGGAGCTCGTGGGTGCCGCCGGAGATGGTCGAGCCCTTCTCGGCCATCACCTACCTCGACGACGTGACGGCCTCCGTGTGGATCAACCAGGGCGACGTCGACACCCGCACTCCGATCGTCGGCGTGCAGCGGTACGTCGACGAACTGAGCGCGCGCGGCGGCGACGTCGTACTGGACGTCTTCGAGGGCGGGCACGAGCCCACCGGCCTGGATGGCGCGGCAGTCGACCAGCGCCGGATGCACGAGCTCGCCCGCCGCACCCGTGCGGGAGAGCGCTGGGACGGCTGACCCGACGCGGCGCGCCCCGCTGGTCGCGCCTCATGGTCGCCGAGGATGTGAGGGGACCGTTGTGGGAAACGAGGCGCCCATGGGCAATGCGTACGGGAACTGCGACAGAGCCGCGCGATACTCCTCTTCTCGGTGGGGATTGGGGGTCGGCGGGTCCTCGCGGAAGGGGCGTGGGCGAATCGCCTGGACTGCCGCGCCTCTGCTCGTGATCGCGGGGCTGGCGGTTCGTGGGAGACGGCAGCGGCTTCTTCGTGTCGCGCACGACAGCGATCGGGTTCGTCCTGCTGACGCTGGGGTTCGTCGCCCTCGCCTTCCTCGCCGGGTTGCGTCTCGGTGGGCGGCGGCCTGACGCAGCCGCGCCGGACGCCTGATCCCGGGCGACTCTCCGACCCGTCGCTGCGGCGAACAGGGTGCTTGTCTGTCGCATAGTCACGAACATTGACTAAAGTGCTTGCTATCTCGCCTCGACCGCCTTAGAGTCAGACCACTACCCGCACGACAGCACGTTCGCACCGTCCCTCAGTCGCACGATCACTGGAGATCCGGCAATGTCGAAATCACGCCTCCGCACCGCTGTACCCGCTTCGCGCCGCGCTGTCATCGCGGCCCTGACCGCCGCCGCCCTCGTCGGCGCGCTCGCCGCCTGCACCTCGTCGTCGACGAGGCCCGAGCCGAGCGACGTCGCCGTCGTCGACGGCGGAGAGATCGTCATCGGCGCCGAGCAGGAGCCCGACTGCGCCGACTGGATCGCGACCTGCGGCGGCTCGATCTGGGGCACGTACGTGATGCAGATCCCGACCATGCCGAGCGTGTTCCAGACCCGGCTCGTCGACGACGAGTGGCAGCCCACCCCGTCCGACCTCGTCACGGGCGAGCCCGAGGTGGTCGTCGGCGACGACGGCACCCAGACCATCACGTACTCGATCAACCCCGACGCCGTGTGGTCGGACGGAGAGCCGATCACCTCGGCCGACTTCGCGTACACCGCGCTGCAGATCCGCGACGGCGACGACATCTTCGACAAGACGGGCTACGACCGCATCACCGCGGTCGACTCGTCCGACCCGGCGACCGCGGTGGTGACTCTGAGCTCCGCCTACGCCGGGTGGCGCACTCTCTTCAGCGTCTACGGCGTGATGCCCTCCCACCTGCTCGAGGGGCAGGACCGCGCAGCCATCATGGCCGACGGGTACGACTTCAGCGGCGGCCCGTGGAAGATCGAGAAGTGGACGCGCGGCACCTCGGTCACGCTCGTCCCGAACGAGAACTACTGGGGTGAGAAGCCGCACCTCGACAAGGTCACGTTCCTCTTCCTGCCCGACACGACCGCGGCGTTCCAGGCGCTCAAGAGCGGCCAGGTCAGCGTCCTCGCTCCGACCCCGCAGCTCGACGCGCTGAACCAGATCGAGGCGGGGCTGCCCGGCATCCGCTCGCAGGTCGATCCGCGCAGCGGCAACCTCGAGGCGATCTGGCTGAACAACGCCGTCGCGCCGTTCGACTCGGTCGCGGTGCGTCAGGCTCTCGCGTACTCGATCGACCGTGACGCGATCGTCAAGCGACTGTTCGGCAGCCTCGGCATCGACGAGGCGCAGCAGAGCTTCAATTCGCCCATGGTCGCGCCGTTCGCCGCCGACGACTTCTCGCAGTACTCGCTCGACCTCGACAAGGTCGACGAGCTCATGCAGGGTGACGGCTGGTCGAAGAACGGCGACGGCGTCTGGGCCAAGGGCGGCGAGACCGCGACCTTCTCGATCAAGACGCTCGCCGGCAACAAGCGCCGCGACCTCACGGTGCAGGTGCTGCAGTCGCAGCTGGCGGATGCCGGATTCGAGATGACCATCGACCAGGTCACCCCCGCCGACCTGTTCGGCACGATCGCGCCCGAGGGCGACTTCCAGGCCGGCATCTGGGCGCTGGTCGACACGTTCCCCGACCCCACGCTGTCGTCGACCTTCTCGTCGGTGAACATCCCCGGCGACGCGAACGGCTTCTCGGGCATCAACTTCTACCGCACCGACATCGAGGGGCTGGACGACCTGCTCGCGCAGGTCGACACCGAGGTGGATCAGGATGCCCGGGTCGCGGCGTCGCAGGAAGCCGACGCGCTCATCGCCGAGAACGTGCCATCGCTGCCGCTCGACGTCGTGCCGAACGTGCTCCTGTGGAGCGAGAAGGTCGGCGGCCCGCTGCAGATCAACCCGATCGAGGGCCCGTTCTGGAACCTCGCCGAGTGGGGCCTGGCCGGCTGAGCTGCGCTCCGGCACAGCAGGACAGGAACGAGGCGACGACGTGCTCACATTCATCACCCGACGGGTTCTCTACTCGGTCCCGGTGATCGTCGTCGCCTCGTTCATCCTCTTCTGGGCCGTGCGCTCGACGTTCGATCCGCTGGCGAAGCTCCGTCTGGCGCACGACCCCTCGGTGATCGCACGCGAGATCGAGCGGCTCGGCCTCGACCGCAGCATCCCCGAGCAGTACGTCCTGTGGCTGCGATCGATGGTCGTCGGCGACTGGGGTCTCAGCACCCGCACCGGCACCCCGGTGCTGCCGCTCATCGGCGAGGCGCTGTGGCCGACGCTGCAGCTCGCGTTCTGGGGACTCCTGGTCGCCGTGCTGATCGCCGGCGCAGTGAGCGTGTACTCGGCCGTTCGGCAGTACTCGCTGGGCGACAACCTGCTGACGGGCGCCTCGTACATCGGCATCGCCATGCCCGCGTTCTGGTTCGGCCTCATCCTCATCCAGACCTTCGCGGTGTGGCCCAAGGAGCAGTTCGGCCTCAGCGAGCCGCCGCTGTTCTTCATCGGGCTCAACTCTCCGGGGCAGAGCGATCCGCTCGACTACGTCCGTCACCTCGTCCTCCCGGTGGCGGCGCTGATGATCGCGCTCGTCGCGTCGTGGAGCCGGTTCGGGCGCGCGGCCATGCTCGACGCGCTGTCCAGCGACTACGTCCGCACCGCGAGGGCGAAGGGCGTGCCGCGCCGCCAGGTCATCTGGCGGCACGCGGTGCGCAACTCCCTCGCCCCCTTCGTGACGGTCGTGGCCCTCGATGCGGCGATCCTCATCGGCGGACTCGTCGTGACCGAGCAGATCTTCGCGATCCCCGGCATGGGTCGCCTGTTCCTGCAGTCGCTCGTCGCGGGTGACGTGTACGTGCTGCTGCCCTGGATGATCGTGGTCGCCGTCGCGGTCGTTGTCTGCAACCTGATCGCCGACATCGCGTACGCGGTGCTCGATCCGAGAGTGAGGCTGTCATGAGCGGTGCAGGCATCGCCGGCCGGGAGGAGCTGCTCGCCGAGCAGGATCCGCAGAAGGCGCCGACCCGTCAGCTGCTGAAGGGGTTCCTGCGGCACCGGCTCGGTGTCGTGAGTCTCGTCGTCCTCGTCATCCTGCTCGTGGTCTGCTTCGGCGCTGCGTGGATCGCGCCGTACCCGCAGGGACAGCAGGACCTCCTGACCGGACCCACGCCGCCGTCGGGCGCGCACTGGCTCGGCACAGACGAGCTGGGGCGCGACTACCTCAGCGAGATCCTGTTCGCCGGCCAGATCTCCCTTGCGATCGGTCTCGCCGTCGCCCTCCTCGCCACCGTCGTCGGGACAGCGCTGGGTGCGATCGCGGGCTACCTCGGCGGATGGATCGGCGAGCTCATCATGCGCATCACCGACCTGTTCCTCATCGTCCCGGCGATCGCACTGCTCGCCGTCATCCTGCAGGGGCTCGGATCGTCGCCCACGACGATCGTGTTCGCCCTCACCGCGCTCGGCTGGACGTACATCGCCCGGGTCGTGCGGGCGCAGGTGCTGTCGCTGCGCGAGAAGGACTTCATCGACGCGGCGCGCGGCATCGGCGCATCCGGGTTCCGCATCGTCGTGTCGCATCTGCTGCCGAATCTCGCCGGGGTGATCGCGGTCGCGATGAGCCTCGCGGTGGCCTCGTCGATCATCGCGGAGTCGACCCTGAGCTTCCTCGGGTTCGGCGTGCAGCCGCCACAGACGAGCTGGGGATCGATGCTCAGCCAGGCCGCGGGATACGTCGGCACGCCGCAGGTGTACCTGCTGTACTTCCCCGGCCTGTTCATCCTCGTCACCGTGCTCTGCGTCAACTTCATCGGAGACGGTCTCCGCGACGCCCTCGACCCGCAGGGGAAGAACCTATGACCAGCCCCTCTGTCGGCGGACGCGGCGAGATCCTGCTCCAGGTCGAGGACGTCGCGATCAGCTTCCCCACCGACCACGGGCTCGCTCGCGCCGTCGAAGGGGTCTCGTTCACCCTGCGCACAGGCGAGACCGTCGGCATCGTCGGAGAGTCCGGATCGGGCAAGTCGATGACCGCGATGGCGATCATGGGACTGCTGCCGAAGAAGGCCGTCGTCACCGGGTCGATCAGGCTGCGTGGCCGCGAGCTCGTCGGGCTGACCGACGACGAGCTTCGTGAGATCCGCGGCAAGGACGTCGCGATCGTGTTCCAGGATGCTCTGACCGCACTGAACCCGGTGATGCGCGTGGGCGAGCAGCTGATCGAGGCCGTGCGCGTGCACCGCCCCGAGAGCACGGCCGCCGAGCGGAGGGCCAGGGCCGTCGAACTGCTCGACCTCGTCGGCATCCCCTCTCCCGAACTGCGCGTCGACCGCTACCCGCACGAGTTCTCCGGCGGCATGCGCCAACGCGTGATGATCGCCATGAGCATCGCGAACGAACCGGACCTCCTGATCGCCGATGAGCCGACCACCGCCCTCGACGTGACCGTGCAGGCGCAGGTGCTCGAGGTGCTGCGCGAGGTGCAGCGCCGCACCGGCACGACAGTGCTGCTCATCACGCACGACCTCGGCGTCGTCGCGGGCACCGCCGACCGCGTGCTGGTCATGTACGCGGGGGGACTCGTCGAGACCGCCGACGTCGACCCGCTCTTCTACGAGACCGCGCATCCGTACACCGCCGGGCTGCTCGCCTCGCTGCCGCGGCTCGACAGGCGCTCGTCACGCGATGAGCGTCTGTACCAGATCGCCGGACAGCCGCCGGTCGCGACGGAATGGCCGCGGGGATGCCGCTTCGCACCGCGCTGCGCCCACGCCGTCGCGGGACTCTGCGACGCGGTGGTGCCGCCGCCGGTCGAGGTCGGGGTCGGGCACACCGCTGCGTGTGTGCGGGTCGACGAATGGCAGAAGGAGGCGGTGTCATGAGCGCGTCGCAGGTGGGGGAACGCACCGGCAGCACCGGTCTCACGGTCGACGGACTCGTCAAGGAGTACCGCGTCGGCGGCGGCCTGTTCGGCCGAGGCCGCGACGTCGTGCAGGCGGTGTCGGACGTGAGCCTGTCGATCGAGGCCGGGCAGACCTTCGGGCTCGTGGGCGAGTCGGGATGCGGCAAGTCGTCGCTCGGACGCAGCGTCGCGCGCCTGCAGCCCAGCGACGCCGGTTCGATCCGGCTCGGCGACGACGACATCACCGCCGTGTCGGGGGAGCGCCTGCGCCTGCTGCGACGGCGAGTGCAGTTCGTGTTCCAGGATCCGTACGCCTCGCTCAACCCGCGCAAGTCGGTGCGGGCGACGCTCACCGAGCCGCTCATCATCCACGGGCTGCACCGCGGCGACCGCGATCGCCGCGTCGAGGAGCTGCTCGCGCAGGTCGGGCTGAACCCCGCCCACGCCGACCGCTTCCCGCACGAGTTCTCCGGCGGCCAACGGCAGCGCATCGGCATCGCCAGGGCGCTCGCCGTCGAGCCGGAGGTCATCGTGCTCGATGAGCCGGTCAGCGCGCTCGACGTCAGCGTGCAGGCCGGCGTCCTCAACCTGCTCGACGACCTGCAGCGCGACCTGGGCCTCACCTACCTGTTCATCGCCCATGACCTGTCGGTCGTGCGGCATCTCAGCGACCGCGTGGGCGTCATGTACCTCGGCAAGCTCGTCGAGGAGGCCCCGGTGGACGAGCTCTACGAGCGTCCGCTGCACCCGTACACGCAGGCGCTGCTGTCGGCGATCCCCGTTCCCGACCCGCGGGCGGAGCGGGCCCGCGAGCGCATCGTGCTCACGGGCGACGTGCCGAGCCCGGTGGCCCCGCCGAGCGGATGCCGGTTCCGCACTCGCTGCTGGAAGGCCACCGAGATCTGCGCCGAGGTCGTGCCCGAGCTCGCCGAACCCGAGCTCGTCACGCCGGGTGGCACGCACCGCGTCGCGTGCCACCACCCTGCCGAGCGCGACGTGCTCTGACCTGCCCGAGCTTTCGAATCGCCTGATGTGCGACTTTCCACCTCGGGATTCTGCACGTCAAGCGATTCGAAAGCCGCCACCCTCCCGGAAGGACACCCATGACCACCACGCACCGCATCGCCGTGATCGCCGGCGACGGCATCGGCACCGAGGTGATGCCCGAGGGGCTGCGCGTTCTGCGGGCCGCGGCATCCCGCTTCGACATCGCCCTGGAGTTCGAGGAGTTCGACTTCGCGAGCGCCGGGTACTGGCAGCAGCACGGCGCGATGCTGCCCGAGGACTGGTTCGAGACGCTCCGCGGATTCGACGCCATCTACTTCGGAGCCGTCGGCTGGCCCGAGGTCGTGCCCGACCACGTGAGCCTGTGGGGGAGCCTCATCCAGTTCCGTCGAGCGTTCGACCAGTACGTCAATCTGCGGCCGTGCCGGCTCATGCCCGGCGTCGTCTCGCCGCTCGCCGGTCGCGAGCCCGGCGACATCGACTTCTACGTGGTGCGCGAGAACACCGAGGGCGAGTACTCGTCGATCGGCGGCCGCATGTTCGAGGGCACCGAGCGGGAATTCGTGCTGCAGGAAACGGTCATGACCCGCACCGGCGTCGACCGGGTGCTGCGCTACGCCTATGACCTCGCCGCGCGCCGGAGCGGGCACCTCACGTCGGCGACCAAGAGCAACGGCATCTCGATCTCGATGCCGTACTGGGACGAGCGGGTCGCCGCGGTCGGCGCCGACTACCCCGACGTGACCCGCGACCAGTTCCACATCGACATCCTCACCGCGAACTTCGTGCTGCACCCCGACTGGTTCGACGTGGTCGTGGCGAGCAACCTGTTCGGCGACATCCTGTCCGACCTCGGCCCCGCCTGCACCGGCACGATCGGCATCGCACCGAGCGCGAACATCAACCCCGAGGGGGTGTTCCCGAGCCTGTTCGAGCCCGTGCACGGATCCGCGCCCGACATCGCCGGACGCGGCATCGCCAACCCGATCGGTCAGATCTGGTGCGGTGCCATGATGCTCGAACACCTCGGCCACGCGGATGCCGGCGCCGCCGTGCTCGCCGGCATCGAGGAGGTCCTCGCTCGCGGAGCGGATGCTGCGCCCTTCACCCCCGACCTCGGCGGCACCGCCACGACGGTCGACCTCGGCCGGGCGATCGCCGACGCCGTCGCTTCCGGTCGTTGAGCGGCCGAACGAGACGACACGCGGCCACCTCTGCAGAACCCTTCAGCCGCCGAGCTTCTCGGCGCAGGCGACGCAGTGCGTGGCGAAGGGGCGCACCTCTAGCCGTCCGGCGGGTATGGGGCGGCCGCAGTTCGCGCAGATGCCGTACGTCCCGGCATCCAGTCGTTCGAGCGCTTCGTCGACCTGACGGAGCTCGGATGCCGCGGCCTCGGCGAGTCCGGTCAGCCTCGACCACTCCGACGACAGTGTGACGCCTTCCGGATCGTGCTCGTCGTCGTCGTTCGACCCCTCGCGGTCGTGCGTGAGCTGGTCGAGCGTCGCCCGCGTCGTTGCCACCCGAGCGAGCGCGTCGGCGCGCAGCCGGTCGAGTGCATCACGGGTATCGGTCATCCGCACACCCTACGCCGCCGCACCGACACGGACGCCGCCGCACCGACACGGATGCCGCCGCGGCATCCTTCCCGCCCGACTACTCCGGCCGCGCCGACCCTCGCCCCGCCCGCACGCAGCGAAGGAGATCTCCCGTTCCGAAGGAGCGATCCGGGGTGGGCTCCTTCGTCGCGGGAGATCTCCTTCGCAACCGCGCGGGGCGTCAGCGCCGTTCGCGCCGCGCGCGCCGAGTCCCGGGAGCCGCTTCTGCCTCGGGCTCCGCGACGGACACCGTGTCGGTGTGCACCGAGGGGTGGTCGCGCTCGAGCGCGGCGCCCTCCATGTCGACGTTGGGCACGATGCGGTCGAGCCACCGCGGCAGCCACCATGCCGATCGCCCGAGCAGGTGCATGAGCGCGGGCATGAGCAGCATCCGCACGACGAAGGCGTCGAGCAGCACGCCGAACGCGAGGCCGAATCCGATCGAGCGGATGATGGTCGACTCCGAGAAGATGAATCCGCCGAACACCGAGACCATGATGAGCGCGGCGGCGATGACGACCGAGCGGCCGGCGCGGAAGCCCTGGGCGACGGCGTCCCGGGCGCTGGCCCCGTGCACGTACGCCTCCCGCATGCCGGAGGCGAGGAACAGCTGGTAGTCCATCGCGAGCCCGAACAGGATGCCCACGAGGATCACCGGCAGGAAGCTGAGGATCGGCCCCGTACTGTGCAGCCCGATGAGTTCGGCCCCCCAGCCGAACTGGAACACCGCGACGATGAGGCCGTACGTCGCGAACAGCGACAGCACGAATCCGCCGGTGGCGATGAGCGGCACGAGCAGCGACCGGAACACGACGATCATGATGAGCAGCGAGAGTCCGACGACGACCACGAGGTAGATCGGCAGCACGCCGGCCAGCGCCTCGGAGATGTCGATGTTGATCGCCGCCTGTCCTGCGACGCCGAGCGTGATGCCGTCGCTCGCGGGCAGGGCGCGGATGTCCTGCACCAGCTTCTCGGTGGAGCTGCTGTTGGGGCCTTCGGCGGGCAGCACCTGGAACGCGAGCAGGGTGTTGTCGTCGGATGCCGCGACGGGCGCGACCGCCGTCACGTCGTCCTGGTCGGCGATCTTCTGCGCGACCTCGACCTGGGTGGCGAGCAGATCGTCGTCGCTGACCGCCTCGTCGAGGGTCGCCGTGACGAGCAGCGGTCCGTTCGCGCCCTCGCCGAACTGCTCGTCGACGGCCTGGAACGCGCGGTAGCTCGTGGAGTCGGCGGGTTCGCTCGATCCGTCGGGCAGCCCGAGGCGCATCGACATCGAGGGGATCGCGACCACGAGCAGCGCGATCACGCTGACGAGCACTGTGACGATGGCGCGCAGCGTCGACATGCGCGTCACCGGCTTGCCCGCGGCATGCGGCTGACCGATCGTGGCGCGGGCTTTGCGCCCGAGCAGGCGCATGCCGGCGAGGCCGAGCAGCGCGGGGGTGAGCGTGATGGCGACGAGCACGGCGACCGCCACGCAGACGGCGCCGACGGTTCCCATGAGGCCGAGGAACGGCACGCCGGTGACGTTGAGCGCGAGCAGCGCGACGATGACGGTCGAGCCGGCGAACACGACAGCCGTGCCGGAGGTGCCGGTCGCGAGGCCGATCGACTCCTGCACCGGCGACCCTGCGAGCAGCTGCTTGCGGTGCCGGTTGACGATGAACAGCGAGTAGTCGATGCCGACCGCGAGTCCGAGCATGACCCCGAGCACCGGGGTCACCGACGCCATGTCGACGACGCCGGAGAAGGCGAGGGACGCCGTGACGCCGACGCCCACGCCGATGATCGCCGTGATGATCGGGAAGGATGCCGCGAGCAGCGACCCGAGCATGACGATGAGCACGATGGCTGCGATCGCGAGGCCGACCGCCTCGCCGATGCCGAAGATCTCGGGGACGCCCTGGGCGATGTCGGTGCCGAAGTCGACCTCGACTCCGTCGATCGGGGACGACTCGAAGTGCTCGATCGTGCCCTGCTTGATCTCCTCGGAGAGTTCGAGTCGGGGGTCTTCGAACGAGACGTTGACGATCGCGGTCGAGCCGTCCTCCGACACGACGCCGATCCCGTCGGCGAGGTCGAGGAGGGTCGCGCCGAGCGCGACCTGCTTCTCGTTGGCCTCGAGCGTGGTGCGCGATTCGTCGAGCGTCTTCGCCTGAGCCTCGACCTCGGCGAGCTGGGCGTTGAGTCCGGCGAGCTGTGCGTCGAGAGCGGCGAGTTGTGCGGACGGGGCGCCGGCTGCCTCGGCCTGAGCGCGGGCGGCGGTGAGCTGTTGCAGGCCGGCGTCGAGCTGGGCTCGGCCTTCGTCGAGCTGCGTCTGCGCGGCGTCGAGCTGCGCGCGACCGTCGGTGATCTGCTTCTCGCCGTCCTTGAGCTGTGCGGCCTGATCGGCCTGCTGCTGCTGGGCATCGAACGGATCGATGACCGAGGCGACCCCGTCGAGGTCCTCCGCGCTCGCCGCGAGCTCGGAGATCGCCTTCTTCTGCTCGTCGGTGAAGGCGGAGCCGTCGGACGTGCGATAGACGACCGTGCCGGTGCCTCCCGCGGTGTCCGGGAGCTTCTCGGCGAGCTGGTCGGTCACCGCGCCGGAGGCGGTGCCGGGGATGTCGAAGCTGTTGCTGAGCGTGCCACCCAGACCGAGGAACGCGCCCACCCCGATGCCGAGGATCACGAGCCAGGAGATCACCACCGCCCAGGCGCGGCGTGCGGCGAACGAACCCAGACGGAACAGCAGTGAAGCCAACGCGATCTCCTTCAGTCGCTTAGATCATACGGTGCGTATCGTCTAGCGTTCTGTGGTTATCCTGAACACGTGGTGAACGAGCATCGGAGCGGGCCCGTGCGCAGCACGGCTGCCCGCGAGGCGATCCTCGACGCGACCGCCCGGCTGTTCCACAACAGGGGCTACGACCGGCTCACGATCGAAGGCATCGCGAAGGAAGCCGGCGTCGGCAAGCAGACGATCTACCGCTGGTGGCCCTCGCGCGGTGCGCTCATCGGCGAATGCCTCGCCGAGGGGCGGTTGATCCCCGTCGACTTCGTCGTGCCGGACACCGGTGAGCTCGCGGCCGACGTCGAGACGTGGCTGCGGAGCGTGCTGTCGATCCTCGACGCCCCTGAGGGCGGTGCGCTGCTGCGATCGCTGGTCGCGGCAGCGACGGAGGATGCCGGTGTCGGCGCCCACCTGGGCGAGAGCCTCGGCGTGGAGAAGTACCTCGCGGAGCGGCTGCGCGGCGGCATCCGCGACGGGCAGCTCGCCGCCGACGCTCCGGTCGAGCAGATCGGGCGCGCGATCCTCGGTGCGATCGTCGTGGAGGCACTCGCCCGAGAGGCACACGACACCGCCTCGGTGGTGCAGCTCACCCGCTTCCTCTTCTCGAGGTAGTCAGAAGACCCAGTCGAGAGTGATGACGCCTGGCCCGAATCCGAACTCGGCGTGCGCGACGCAGTTCCCGTTGAGAGGCAGACGGTGAGAGCGTTCACCCTTCTCGGAGTCGACCGTCACCCGGCATTCGGTGGGCATCAGGGCGGGGTCGAAGACGGCATAGATCGTGAGCTCCGCCTGACGGCGCGGAGCGACCAGGACCAGCTCGCGCTCCTGCGGGTAGCCGACGGGCCGCACGGATTGCCGCTCGGTCAGGGCGAGACTCCCCTGCCCGAGGGGTGTGTCCAGGCGCAGCGTGCTGCGAACGAGAGCGAGCTCGCGGTCGAACTCCACGTCGACCAGCGAGCAACCGAGGATGCCCGAGACCTCGGGTGGGTCGGATCGATCGTCGGCGCCGAAGAAGACGGTCGCCCGCCTCGCGTCGTCGCGGCACGCCTGCCAGAGGGTGCGATGCACGGTGCGGGCGATGCGGCCGTCGGCGGCGAGGTAGGCCCCGATGGAGCCGGACCGCTCCCAGAGCTCCGGCTCCATCTCCTCGGTGAACGGCGTACGGGGCAGGTGCGCGAGTGCGGCGAAAGTCCGGCGCTCGGCTGCGCGGACGCGTCGCGGGGGTCCCAGTGTCGCTGTGAGGTCTCCGTCGGCGAGGCCGATCAGCCCCTCGAGTTCACGAAGGACGTCGAAGGAGGTGGCCCGGCCTGGATGCCGCACCCCTGACTGCCACATCGAGAGGGTCGCCACGCTCACGTCATGGCCGCGGTCGCGCAGGCGTGCACGGAGGGTATGCAGGGACAACCCACGACGCTGCACCGCCTCCCGCAGGGTCCGCGCGAACTCCATGCGACCGATCCCCTTCTCGTCGTCCGTGATCGGCACGGTACTGAAGCGACGTTCACGACCGGCGGGAGATTATGTGAACGGAGTCCAAGATTCGTCCCGCTCGGACGGGAACGCGTGGTCACGGCGTCGCCGATGCCCCGGCGGCGGTGCGGGGCGCGGTGCTGAAGATTGGCATTCTGCTCGACGGGGAGCACTATCGACTGCAGGTCGGTGCTCGCAGTCGGGCACACAGCGGCGGCGTGATGCGCCGCCCGATGTGAGGGGGACGAATGTTCAAGGGTTCATCGCGCACGACAGCGGCGATCGACCTCGTGGCGGCGGGTGTGAGCGACACAACGCTCGCATCATCGACAGCCCCGACCCGCTGCGCTCCGCCGACTGAACGCGGCAGACCGAGACGGGGTACCCGCGCCGGGTGAGCGCGGGAACCCTCCTCGCTGGTCATCGGATTCGATCGTCGATGACCAGCGTCGCGTCGTCTCCCGGAGGACGACGACGGCGAGGGGCTCGACTGGGGCCGAGCCCATCCGGCCACGGGACCTCCCCCGACGGCCGGAAAGGGGTGGTCGTGTGCGCGACCACCCCTCACTCGCGTCCTTGTCGCCGCCCGTTCGCGCGGGAGGGCGTCTTCGCGTCAGCCCAGGATCAGCGTGATCACGGTCGCGCCGCCGCCGCCGAGCAGCAGCGCCACGATCACCACCCACGCGACCACGCGGATGCGGCGGTTGCGGCGTTCGCCGAGGTCGCCGTAGTCGTCGTCGGGGCGGCTGATCTCGCTCATGCGCCGACCGGCTCCGCGACCGTCGGGCCGAAGGCCGCGGGAAGGGTGGCCTGAGAGCGCTCGCGGATCTCGGTGACGGGGATCGTGAACACGTCCTGCACCTCGAGCTGCGGTTCGCTGTCGGTCACGCCGATGCGGGCGACCGGGTAGCCACGGCCCTCGCACAGCCCGCGGAACTTCACGTCGTCCTCGCGCGGCACGGTCACGATCACACGGCCGGTCGACTCCGAGAACAGCGCGGATGCGGCATCCACTCCGTCGCGCTCGATGATCTCGTTGAGCCAGACGCGCGCGCCGACGCCGAAGCGCGAGACGCCCTCGGCGAGCGCCTGCGCGAGGCCACCCTCCGACACGTCGTGCGCCGACGAGATCAGCCACTCGTCGCGCGCCGCCGACAGCAGACCTGCCAGGCGCTTCTCGCCCGCGAGGTCGACCTTCGGGGGCAGCCCGCCGAGGTGCTGGTGCACGGTCTCGGCCCACGCCGAACCCGAGAGCTCCGTCGAGGTCGTGCCGAGCAGGTAGATGTTCTGGCCCTCGTCCTGCCAGCCGGACGGGATGCGGCGGGACACGTCGTCGATGATGCCGAGCACGCCGACGAGCGGCGTCGGGTGGATCGGCACGTCGCCCGTCTGGTTGTAGAACGAGACGTTGCCGCCGGTCACCGGGGTGCCGAGCTCGTAGCATCCGTCGGCGAGGCCGTCGACGGTCTGGCCGAACTGCCACATGACCTCGGGGTTCTCGGGGGAGCCGAAGTTCAGGCAGTCGGTGATCGCGGTCGGCACGGCACCGGTGACGGCGACGTTGCGGTACGCCTCGGCGAGCGCGAGCTGCGCGCCCGCGTACGGGTCGAGCTGGCAGTAGCGGCCGTTGGCGTCGGTCGAGATCGCGAAGCCGAGACCCGACTCCTCGTCGACCCGGATCATGCCGGCGTCGTCGGGGAACGCGAGGGCGGTGTTGCCGAGGACGTAATAGTCGTACTGGTTGGTGATCCAGCGGGTGTCGGCGAGGTTCGGGCTCGCGACGAGCGCGAGGAACTGCTCGCGCAGCTCGGCCGGGTCGTTCGAGCGAGGGAGGTTCTCCGCGGCATCCGCCTGGAGTGCGTCGATCCACGTCGGGTAGGCGACCGGGCGGTCGTAGACGGGGCCGTCGACCGCGACGGTCGAGGGGTCGACGTCGACGATGCGCTCACCCTGCCAGTCGATGACGAGGCGTCCGTCGCCGGTGACCTCCCCGAGCACGGAGGTCTCGACCTCCCACTTGCCGACGACCTCGAGGAACGCGTCGAGCTTCTCGGGCGCGACGATCGCCATCATGCGCTCCTGCGACTCCGACATGAGGATCTCCTCGGCCGTGAGCGAGGGGTCGCGCAGCAGCACGTTGTCGAGCGACACCTTCATGCCGCTGTTGCCGTTGGCCGCGAGCTCGGAGGTCGCGCAGGAGATCCCGGCCGCGCCGAGGTCCTGGATGGCCTCGACGAGCTCACCGCGGTACAGCTCGAGGCAGCACTCGATGAGCACCTTCTCGGCGAACGGGTCGCCGACCTGCACCGCGGGGCGCTTGGTCGGCCCGCCGTCGGCGAAGGTGTCGGATGCGAGGATGCTGGCGCCCCCGATGCCGTCGCCACCGGTGCGCGCGCCGAAGAGCACGACCTTGTTGCCGACGCCGGTGGCGTTCGCGAGCTTGAGGTCCTCGTGACGGAGGACCCCCACCGCGAGCGCGTTGACGAGCGGGTTGGCCTGGTAGACGGAGTCGAAGACCGTCTCGCCGCCGATGTTCGGCAGGCCGAGGCAGTTGCCGTAGAAGCTGATGCCGCTCGTCACGCCGTGCACGACGCGGGCGGTGTCGGGGTGGTCGATCGCGCCGAAGCGGAGGGCGTCCATGACCGCGACGGGGCGGGCGCCCATCGAGATGATGTCGCGGACGATGCCGCCGACGCCGGTCGCCGCCCCCTGGAACGGCTCGATGAACGAGGGGTGGTTGTGCGACTCGGCCTTGAAGGTGACGGCCCAGCCCTCGCCCACGTCGATGACGCCGGCGTTCTGCCCCATACCGACCATGAGGCGTTCCTTCATCTCGTCGGACACCTTCTGGCCGAAGCGGCGCAGGTAGTTCTTCGACGACTTGTATGAGCAGTGCTCCGACCACATGACCGAGTACATCGCCAGCTCGCCGGAGGTCGGGCGGCGGCCCAGGATCTCCTTGATGCGGGCGTACTCGTCGTCCTTGAGGCCCAGCGCCGCGTAGGGCTGCTCCTTCTCGGGAGTCGCGATCGCGTTCTCGACGGAGTCGGGGACGTGCTTGTGGGCAGGTGCAGGGGCGGTGGTCACGCGCACTCCTAGGGAAGGGGCCGGCGGGGCGATTTCAGTCTACCGGGGGCGGATCGTGCTCTCGCCCGTGCGTCGGGGCGGGCGGGATCAGCGAGAGGATGCCGCGGCGAAGCGCGCCGAGAGGGTGCGCGCCGCCTCGGCCAGAGGCGCGGGACCCGCGACCGTGAACGGAGCGTCGAAGCGGGTCACGGCGGCGAGCACTCCGACCCACGACCACGACCCGACCGTGACGCGGCACGACCGATCGTCGACGGGGGTGACCGAGCCGTCGGAACCGATCCAGGGAGCGACCTCGTGCTCCGGGAGCTCGAACACGACCTCGCCGACGCAGGGCCAGCGGTCCTCGGCATCCGACCCCTTGGCCCGGGCCGCGAGGTAGGTCTGCGCATCCGCGGCCGGCAGCGGGCGCGGGGTGAAGGAGGGGCCGGTCGGGATGCGCGGGGTCATCCGGTCGAGTCGGAAGGTGCGCCAGTCGTCGGCGTCGAGGTCCCAGGCGAGCAGATACCACCGCCCCTCTCTGGCCACGACCGCGTGCGGCTCGGTGCGGCGGGGCGGACGGTCGGCCGGACCGTAGTCGAAGCGCAGCACGAGCCGATCGCGCGCGGCGGCGCTCGCCGCCTCGAGCACACCCGGATCCACGCGCGTCTCGTTCTCGACACCCGAGAACCGGATGCCGTCGATCCGGTGCCGCAGTCGCGACGGCATCACCTGGCGCACGGTCGCGAGGGCGCGCGCCGCTGCGTCGTCGACGTCGATGCCGCTCGCGGGCATGCCCTGCAGGGCGACCGCGATCGCGACCGCCTGCGCGTCGTCGAAGAGGAGCGGGGGCAGCTCCGATCCGGCATCCAGTCGGTAGCCGCCGTCTGGTCCCTTGATCGCGGTGATGCGATAGCCGAGCTCGCGCAGTCGGTCGACGTCACGGCGGACGGTGCGCGCGCTGACGTCGAGGCGCTCGGCGAGCACGGGGCCCGGCCAGTCGCGCCGCGCCTGCAGGAGGGACAGCAGCGACAGCATCCGCGACGAGGAACTGGACATGCCTCCATTGTCGTGCGAGAAGCGGACCGGATCTGACCTCTACTGCTGTGATCGTGTTTCTCGCGGCATCCGCCGCCTCATCGACAGGAGAACCTCATGACCGTCACCACCACCACCCACCTCAACTTCCGTGGCACCGCCCGTCAGGCGCTGGAGTTCTACGGCACGGTGTTCGCCGCCGACGTCTCGATCGCGACCTACGCCGACTTCGGCATGCCGGCCGAGGCGCCCGGGTCCGATCGCCTCGTGTTCGGGCAGGTCGTGAACGCCGAGGGCTTCCGCCTGCTGGCCTACGACGTGCCGGGCGCCGACGACGCCGATTCCGTCGCCGGGACCACCCGTCGCGAGAACGGCGTCACGCTCACCGACCGGACGTTCTTCCAGTCGCTGCAGGCCGGATCGCTCGACGAGCTGCGGGGCTACTGGGACGCACTCGCAGACGGCGCCGACATCGTCGAGCCGCTCGCCGCGTCGGCCTGGTCGGCCGGATTCGGGATGCTGACCGACCGGTTCGGCGTGACGTGGGTGCTCGACGTGCGCGCGGCCTGATCCCCTCGCCCTCGCGTGGCACCTCCTGTGGGAATTCCGCGCGGATCCCCGCAGGAGGTGCCACGCGAGCGGCAGCGCGGGTGGGTCAGGTTCCAGGCGGGCGGGCCAGAAGGGATGCGGGACGCGGCGACGAGTGGTCCGCGGCACGGAGCCGCCATGACGGGAGCGCCGACGGCTCAGCGGTCGTCGCCCTTATCGCCTCTGTCGCCCTTGTCGCCCTTGCCGCCGTTGTTGTTGCCCGGGCCCTTGTTCTCGTTGCCGTTGTTGTTGCCCGGGCCCTTGTTCTCGTTCTGAGCCGGCTGATCGACCGCCGGCTGGTTGAGGATCGGGTCCTGGTCGGTCGGCTCGCTCACGACCACCTCGACGGGGGCCTGCCCGGAGTCCTCCGGTGCGATGACGGTGCGCTCCGCGAAGGATGCCGCAAGCCGACCGCTCTCTGCGGCCGGAGGGTTTCCGGCGACGAATCCGGTGGCGAGCGCGCCCGCGACGACGACCGCGGCGGCTGCGGCGATGCCGGCGACGGCACGCGGGTTGCGGCGGCGGCGCGCGGCCGGTGCCGCGTCGAGCACCGCGGTGCGGTCGGTCGACGGTTCGGCGGAGGCGCCGGCACCGGGGTCCGCAGGAGCGGCGGCGGCGCCTGCACCGGCGGCATCCGGGGATGCCGCGGCATCCGACCCCGCGGCATCCGCGCCCGAGGCGGTCTCGGCGGCACCCGCCGGCGCGATGGCGGTCGGAGTCTCGCCGCGCATGAGCGCGCGCGCCGCGCGGGCGACCTCGCGCGCGGTGGGGCGTTCGGACGGTTCGAGGCGTGTCATCTGCTCGAGCAGTCCGCGCCACTCCTCGGGCACGCTGTCCGGGATCGTGGGCGAGTTCATGAGCCGGGCGACGGCCGCTCCGCGTCCGGTGCTCATGGCGGGGTAGGCGGGCTCGCCGGTGAGGGCTTCGATGAGCATGAGGCCCAGCGAGAACACGTCGACCGCCGTGCCTGGTTCGGCGTCGCGCAACTGCTCCGGCGCCATGTAGGTGAGGGTGCCGAGCACGATGCCGGGCGAGGTCAGGCGGGGGCTGCCGACCGTGCAGGCGATGCCGAAGTCGGCGAGCTTCGCGGTCCAGGGACCGCCGCCCGGATCGCGGGCGAGCAGGACGTTCGACGGTTTGACGTCGCGGTGCACGATTCCCGCTCCGTGCACGATCGACAGTGCTTCGGCGACGTCGCGTGCGACGCGGGCGACCTGGCGCGGACGCATCGGCCCGGTGCTCATGCGGCGGGCGAGGGTGGGTCCCTCGACGAACTCCATCACGAGGTAGCGCGGCCGACCGGGGATCAGCTGCGCGTCGTAGAGCGTCACCAGGGCGCGGTGGTCGACCGCGGCGAGCAGCGCCTTCTCGTTGTGGGCCCGCTCGGCGGACGAGGCAGCGCCGTCGTCCTCGTGGATCATCTTGATCGCCACGATGCGCTCGAGGTGCGTGTCCTCGGCCCGGTAGACGGTCGCCATGCCGCCGCGACCGACCCGCTCCTTGAGCACGTAGCGGCCGTCGAGCAGCGCCTCGGTGGGCGACATCACCTCGAGGCTCATCGGGCGCTCCGCGCAGCGGTGTTCGGGTCGGGCATGACATGACCGTACGGCGTGGAGAAAAGGCCGTCACCGCCCTTGACGCGGCGCGGGATGTCTGTATGCGACCACATCCGTCCCATCGCCGAGGAGCGCCGATCCTGTCAAGCCCCTCCTGCCGTGTCCGAGCCCTCGCGTAGAAAAGAGGGGACGGAGAGGACATCCCCCATGGCTGCAGGAGACATCGAGACGTTCCAGCGCGACGGCATCTGGTTCAACCGGATCGAGGGAGAGTCACGCACCCTGGGGAACAGCTTCGAGACCCAGGAGGAGGCCGTGCGGGTCGGCCGAGGAGCAGCGACGGCACGGCAGGTCGCGCACAACATCCGCACCGAGGAGGGGCCGTCCGACACCGGCGGGCTGCACCAGTTCCACCCGAGGGAGCTCATGAACTGATGGCCGCGCCGGGCGACACGGGGTCCGTCGACGCGCGACGGATGCTGGTGCAGGCGTGCCTCAACGGCGCACGCGAGCTCGCCCAGCACCCGCGTCTGACGGCTGACGCGACGCTCGCCGCCGCGGATGCGGCGCGGGCCGTCGCGGCCGGCGCGCGTGACGTCCACGTGCACCCGAAGGATGGCGCCGGCCACGACTCCGTGGCTCCCGACCATGTCGCGGAATGGGTGCGCGCGTTGCGCGCGGCGTGCCCGGGCGTCCCGATCGGTGTGACCACCGGCGCGTGGACCGAGCCCGACGTCGAACGCCGCCTCGCGGCGATCGAGGCGTGGACCGAGCTGCCCGACCACGCCTCGGTGAACTGGCACGAGGCCGGAGCCGACGAGGTCGCCGTGGCTCTGCGGCGTCGAGGCGTCGGCGTCGAGGCCGACATCTGGGACGGCGCCGGATTCGAGGCCTGGCGCGACTCTCCCGTTCGCGGGGAATGTCTGCGCGCGCTGATCGAGCTGCCCGACGAGGCCGCCGACGTCGTGCGCTCGCACGCGGAAGGGCTCATCGCGCACGTGCGCGCGGAGGACGCCGAAGTCCCGATCCTGCTGCACGGCGAGGAGAGGTCGGCCTGGCCGGCGCTCGCGCTCGCCGTCGAGCTCGGACTCGACACCCGCATCGGACTCGAGGACACGCTCGTCCTCCCCGACGGTCGCCCCGCCTTCGACAACGCCGCCCTCGTGCGTGCGGCGATGGGCGTCGTGTCGGCGAGCTGACGCGAGGATGCCGTCACGTGTCGACACATGATGTGCATGCCGATCGAGTGCGTCCGTAGGCTGGAGGCTCCCGTCGAAGGAGTCCCCGTGTCCGTCATCCGCATCGCGAGCGCCGCCCGGCGATGTCGGCCGGTGGGCTGAGAGCCGAACGACATGACCGACTCCGGGCGCAGCGCCCCGCATCCCTTCGACACCAGGACCCGGTTCGACCTCGACCGTCCTGAGAGCCGCAAGTGGAGTCTGCATCCGGGCAGCATCGGCGCCTGGGTCGCGGAGATGGACTTCGGCATCGCCCCCGAGATCGCCGCGGCGCTGCACCAGGCGATCGACGAGGAGACCCTCGGATACCTGTCGCCGCCGCTCGCCGCCGACCTCGGGTCGGCCACCGCCGACTGGATGCGCACCGAGTACGGCTGGACCGTCGACCCCGAGCGCGTGCATCCGGTGTCCGACGTCATGGCCGCGCTCCGCGTCGCCGTGGAGGAGTACGCGCCCGCCGGGTCGCCGGTGATCGTGCCGACTCCCGCGTATATGCCGTTCCTCACCTACCTGCCGTCGATCGGGCACTCCGTGATCGAGGTGCCGGGCGTCGAGGTCGACGGGCGCTGGCACCACGACCTCGACCGCATCGACGAGGCCTTCGCCGCCGGCGCGCGCACGCTCGTGCTGTGCAACCCGCACAACCCGACCGGCACCGTCGTCGACCGTGCCGAGCTCGAGGCGATCGCCGAGATCGTCGAGCGGCACGGCGGCCGGGTGTTCGCCGACGAGATCCACGCGCCGCTCCGCTTCGACGCGCGCCCGTTCACCCCGTACGCGTCGCTGTCTGAGGCGACGGCCGCGCACACCGTGACCGGCACGAGCGCGTCGAAGGCGTGGAACATCCCCGGACTCAAGGCCGCCCAGCTCGTGCTCTCGAACGACATCGACCAGGAGCAGTACCGCCGGTTCGGGTTCTCCGTGCAGCACGGGGCGTCGACGCTCGGAGTCGTGGCGTCGACCGCGGCGTACCGGGCGGGGCGGCCGTGGCTCGACGGAGTGCTCGCCTACCTCTCCGACTCGCGGCGCACGCTCGGCGAGCTCGTCGCCGAGCATCTGCCCGGCGCGGTCTACCGCGAGCCCGAGGCCACCTACATCGGCTGGATCGACACGGGCGCGCTCGGCATCCCGGGCTCGCCGGCCCGGTTCTTCCGCGAACAGGCCGGCGTCGTGCTCACCGACGGCGCGCTGCTTGGTCACGGGTACGAGCGCTTCGTGCGCGTGGTGTTCGCGACGCCGCGGTCGATCCTCGCCGAGGCGCTCGCCGCGATGGGGGATGCCGTCCGCGCACCGCGCTGACCCGCCGCGCCGGCTCGCGGAGCGAGCGGAGCGACTGTCGGGTCGTTGAGCGAGCGGAGTGAGACGACACGTGGTCCCCTCCGCAGAAGGCCTACCGCCGGGACGCGTCCGCCCGCTCGCGTCGCGCCTGCACGGCGGCGTCGATCATGCGCGCCTCGTCGTACTCGGGCCGGAACCCGAGCAGCTCCCTGGCCCTGCCGTTGCTGGTCGTGTACGACGGCGCCGTGTCGGGCAGAGTCAGCGGCGTCGTCGGCAACCCGGCGGCCTCTGCCAGACGGGTGGCGAACGAGCCGAGGTCGGTCGAGGAGTCGGGGCCGAGCCCGATGACCTCGTGGCCGGAGGTGTCGCCTTCGAGCGCCAGCACCACCCCGCGCGCGAGGTCGGGCGCGGCCATGATCCCCATGGTGGTCGGGCTGCCGTCCGCCCGCCGAGCGACGATCACGGTGTCGGCGTCGTCGTCGGCGAACCCGCGGAGCTGGTCGGCGACGAATGCGTTGCCCGCGGCATCCTCTTTCGCGAACCGCGCCTTCGCGAAGAAGCGCGGACCGGAGAAGAACGACGTCGGGTCGAGCAGCTCGGCAGGATGCTGCGTGTGCGAGAACCGCAGCACCACCGTGTCCCAGTCCAGGGTGCGGCCGGCGAACGCGACCGTCTCCTCCGCCAGCACCTTGCTGAGTCCGTACCAGGTGCGGGGGAGACGCGGATGCTGCTCGTCGACGGGCTGGTACTGCGGCGCGTTCTCGGGGTACACCTCGCCGGTGCTCGCGAGCACGAAGCGCCGCACCGACGACCCGGTCAGCGCACGCACGAGCGCGACCGTTCCGGTGACGTTGGCCTCGTAGACGGCCTCGGCGTCGGCGTCGTTCCACGACATGAAGGCTCCGAGGTGCGCCACGGCCTCGGCATCCGTCAGTCGTGGATCGCGGGGTGCGAGCGCCGTGAGGTCGGTCACGATGTGCTCCACGCCGGGGATCGGCTCGACCGGGGCGACCCGGTCGAGGCCGATCACCTCGTGGCCGCGCGAGACGAGCTGCGCGGCCACGGTCGATCCGACGCGTCCGGAGGCTCCGGTGACGACGATGCGCATGCGCTCAGCCCTTCTCGATCAGCGGGCTCTTCGCGGTCTCGCGGGCCCCGATCACGACGACGAGCGTGATGACCGCGGCGCCCATCACGTAGAACGCGGGGGCGTAGGTGTTGCCCGTCCACGAGATGAGGCTCTGCGAGAACCACGGCGTGATGCCGCCGAACGCGGCGACCGAGATGTTGTACGCGATCGCCATCGAGCCGTAGCGGATGTTCGTGGGGAACAGCTCGGCCATCGCGGCGCTCATCGCCCCGTCGTACGCGGCCATGAAGACGCCGAGAATGATCATCGCGACCACGGCGGCGAAGAACGCCCCCGAACCCATGAGCATGAGCGTGGGGTAGGTGAGGACGATGAAGCCGGACGCGCCGATGATCATGACGGGCTTGCGGCCGATGCGGTCGCTGAGCAGGCCGAACAGCGGCACGAGGATCATGATGGCCGCGAGGCCGATGGTCGTCACGGCGTAGGCCGTCTGCTGGTCGAACTTGAGGTCGGTCTGCAGGTACGAGGGCATGAAGGTCTGCAGGATCCAGTGGCCGACGGCCTTGAGCACGACGAAGCCGACGCAGAAGAGCAGGGCCTTCCACCAGCGCGAGATCGAGGTGCGCAGCGGCTTGGCGGTGACCTCGCCCTTCTCCTTGATCTTCTGGAACTCCGGGGTGTCCTCGAGCTTGAGGCGCAGGTAGAGCCCGGCCGCGCCGAGCGGCAGTGCGAGGGCGAACATGGCCCGCCAGCCCCAGCCGTTCAGGGCGTCGGAGCCGAGAGTGGCGGTGAAGAGGAGCACGAGACCGGATCCCGCGACGAAGGCCGCGAAGCCGAAGACGTCGACGAAGCTCGACACGAAGCCGCGGCGGTTGCTCGGTGCGTACTCGGCGAGCAGGGTGGTCGCGCCGCTGCTCTCGCCACCGGCGGCGAAACCCTGCACGAGACGCACGATCACGAGCAGGAGGGGCGCGACGAGACCGATCGCGTCGTAGGTGGGCAGGATGCCCATGACGAACGTCGCCCCGGAGGTGACCATGATCACGAGGCCGAGCGTGGTGCGGCGGCCGATGCGGTCGCCCATGGAGCCGAAGAACAGGCCGCCGATGGGCCGCATGATGAATCCGGCGGCGAAGACCCCGAATGACGACAGCAGCGCCGCCTGCGGGTCACCGGTCTGGAAGAAGTGCAGCGCGATGACCGTGGCGAGGGTGCCGTAGAGGCCGAAGTCGAACCATTCGACGAAGTGGCCGACGCCGGCGGCCGTGATGACCTTGCGCATGCGCCGGCGGCGCTCGTCGTCGGTGAGAACCGCGGTGCCGACGCCGTCGGCGGTGTCAGTGATACCCATTACGCGTCCTTGAGTAGAGGTGGTGGGGACACCACAATCGTAGCGTCTGATGAGAAGCTACTACCGCTGAGTGGTAATCTGCAACCTCTGAACGGTAATCCAGGTAGTCTGGACAGCGACGAGGAGGTCCGATGATCAAGGCGGAGAGCCAGGTGGACGTGGTGGTCGTCGGCGGGGGGCTCGCCGGGACGTGCGCGGCCATCGCCGCAGCGCGGATGGGTTCGCGCGTCGCGCTCATCCAGAACCGGCCGGTGCTCGGAGGCAACTCCTCGAGCGAGGTGCGGGTGTGGGTCGTCGGCGCCACGGCCCACGGCACGCAGCGATTCGCCCGCGAGACGGGGATCGTCGGCGAGCTCGTGCTCGAGAACCAGTACCGCAACCCCGAGGGCAACCCCTACTACTGGGACCAGGTGCTGCTCGACGCCGTGCGGTCGGAGCCGAACATCTCGCTGCACCTCAACACCGACGTCCGCGAGGTGCGGATGCACGAGACGTCGCCCGACGAGGCGCCGCGCATCGCCGCCGTGGTCGGCTGGACCATGGGCAGCGAGATCGAGACGGTGTTCGAGGCCCCCGTCTTCCTCGACTGCTCTGGCGACGGGTTGATCGGCCACCTCGCCGGTGCCGGCTACCGCGTGGGCCGCGAGTCGAAGGCCGAGTTCGACGAGCCCTGGGCACCCGACCACGCAGACAGCGAGCTGCTCGGCAGCTCCCTCTTCTTCTACACGAAGGATGCCGGCAGGCCCGAGCGCTTCGTGCCCCCGCTGATCGCCAAGGACATCCGCGAGACGCCCATCGTGCGCAACCGCATCATCCGCACCGGCGACAACGGCTGCGACTACTGGTGGATCGAGTGGGGAGGGCACCTCGACACCGTCTCATCGAACGAGCAGATCCGCGACGAGCTGTGGTCGATCGTCTACGGCATCTGGGACTACATCAAGAACTCCGGCGAGTTCGACGCCGACCGGCTCACCCTGGAGTGGGTCGGAGCGATCCCCGGCAAGCGCGAGTACCGGCGGTTCATCGGCGACTACACGATGACGCAGCACGACGTGCTGGAGCAGACGTCGTTCGACGACGCCGTCGCGTTCGGCGGCTGGTCGATCGACCTCCACCCCGTCGAGGGCGTGTACGCCGAGAAGGCGGGGGCGCTGCAGCGGTACAGCGACGGCATCTACCAGATCCCGTTCCGCAGCCTCTACTCGCGCGACGTCTCCAACCTCCTCTTCGCCGGCCGCAACATCTCGGCGTCGCACATCGCGTTCGGCTCCACCCGCGTCATGGCCACCTGCGCCACGCAGGGGCAGGCCGTCGGCACGGCCGCCGCACTGCTCGCCCGCGACGGGCTCACACCCCGCGACCTCGCCGGGTCGCACCGGGGTGCGCTGCAGGCGGCGCTCCTCCGCGAGGATGCGCCGGTGTTCGGCGTCTCCGCGACCGACGCCGACGACCTCGCGTCGGCGGCGACGGTCACGGCGTCGAGCGCGCTCGCCGAGGTGTCGACCCGCGCGCACCGCACGGCCGACACGCTGCCGCTCGATCGCGACATCGCCGTGATGATCCCGGTCGACCCGCGGATCGAGGGCGTCGAGCTCGACGTCGTCGTCGGGTCCGACACCACGCTCCGCATCGAACTCTGGACCACGGGCAAGCCGCAGAACGCCGTGCCCGTCGAGCAGATCGCCCAGGTCGAGGTTCCGGTCGCCGCGGGTGCGGACTCCGTCACCGCCCCTCTCGCCTGGAACCCGCAGACGCCGGCCAACGCGGTCGTCGTCGTGCGCGCCGACCCGCACGTCTCCCTCGTGCTCACGGACGAGCGACCCTACGGCGTGCTGGCGATGGGCGCGAAGCGCGCCGACGACGCCGCGTTCGACGACCACATCCCCGACGCCGACCACCAGCTCGTCACCGACTGGAACGCCCGCATGCTGCGCCGCCGCAGCGTCTCGCTCCGCGCGCTCGGCGAGACCCGCGCGTGGTCGGCGGACAAGGTCGTCGACGGCAGCAACCGGCCCTACGGTGGGCCGCGCATGTGGTCGTCGGAGCGGGTGGATGCCGAGGCGCTCGCCGCCGCGCCGGAGTGGATCGAGCTGCGCTGGCCGGAGCCGGTCGCCGCGGCATCCGTCCGTCTCGTGTGGAACGACGACGTGGACGAGGACCTCATCAACCTGCACCACCACCGCACCGCGTTCACCGTGATCCCCGAGCTCGTCGCCGACTACGAGGTGCAGGTGCAGGTCGACGGCGCGTGGCTCACGGTCGCCGCGGTGACCGACAACAGGCACCGGCACCGCATCCACGACTTCGCGCGGCACGAGATCGAGGCCGTGCGGGTGCGCGTGAGCCGTACGAACGGCTACGCGTACGTGACGCTGAGCAGCGTGCGCGTGTACGGCGAGCCGAGCGGGCGCGATGTCGCACTGCCCTGGTGAGGCGCGGTCGTAGGGGAGACTGGGGGCATGGCGGCAGAGGTGCAGCAGGGAGTCGGTCGGGCGGCGGCGGTGCTCGAGGCGATCGCGAGTGCGACCGGCGGGCCTCCCCGCGCCTCCGACATCTCGCGTGCGACCGGTCTCGGCGCGTCGACGATCGCCCGCATGCTGACGACCCTCGAAGAGCTCGGCTACGTGTCGAAGGTCGACAACGGCTACGCGATCGGCGCCGAGGTCATGTCGCTCGCGAGCCGCGGACTCAACCAGTACCCGATCCACCGCGAGAGCCGCACCCCCGTGCAGGAGCTCGCCCAGCGCACGGGGTTCAGCGCGAACGTCGCCGTGCGCGTCGGCGACAGGGCCGTGTATCTCTCGCACGCCGAGGGAGAGCTCGCGCGCAAGTCGCACACCATGGTCGGACTCGGGCAGCCCCTGCATGCCTCCGCGCTGGGCAAGTGCCTGTTGCTCGGCCTCACCGCGCAGGAGCGTCGCGACCTGCTCGGCGATGATCTGCCGAAGTACACGGTGAACACGATCGGCGATCATGACGCGCTCGACGCCGAGCTCGACAGGGTCAGCCGCGACGGGTACGCGACCGAGGACCAGGAGCTGGCACTGGGGCGGCTGTGCGTCGCCGCGCCCATCCGCGACGCGACCGGACAGGCTGTCGGCGCGATCTCGCTGTCCGGCCGCCTCACGATGATGCGCGACTACGGACTCGATCGGCTGCAGGAGGACGTCGTGGAATCCGCCGACCGGATCAGCGTGGCCCTCGGCCTCATCTCGGCGGTGCCGCCGACCGCGCGCTGAGCGGCGCGACCACCCGGGTCGTCGAGCGAGCGATGTCGCCCGCCGGGGTCGTCGAACGAGCGGAGCGAGACGAAACGCGGTTCCGCCGCGCAACGCCTCGCCCCGGTGCCCACCCTGGGCGCGCTTAGCTGACGTTCCCGAGGTCGCCGCGGTCCCAGGCGAGGATCGCGAAGATCTGGATCATGCCGGACTGGTCGAGTGTCGCTGCGGGTCGGGTCGGGTCGTAGTCGCCGCCGCCCGACGGCTGGAAGTGGAACAGTCCGGTCGCCGGGTCGCGGTTCGTGTCCCACATCAGCTGGGCGTACTGTTCTGCGGCGGCGCGGTAAGCGGGGTCGTGGCTGACCGAGTCGAGCAGGAACAGGTCGCGGAAGTAGAACGCGTTGAAGATCGCCGGCTGCTGCTGCAGCCTGTTCTCGGCAGTCCAGTACTCGAGCGATCCACGCGCCGCGGCCTTGGCCTGGGTCAGGTACTTCGTCTCGCCGGTCGCCCGATAGAGGATCGTCGCGGTCGCGATCATCGAGCCCGAGTTGTAGGTCCACAGCGTGGGGTTGACCTCGCCGGCATCGTTGATGCTGTTGGCGTAGAGGCCCGCCGAGGTCTTCAGGCACTTGTTGTTCCAGGCATAGAGCTTCTTGCTCCACGTGAGATAGTCCGCCTCGCCGGTCTGCTCGTACAGGTGTGCGGCGAGCTGGGCGGCGAGCCCGGTGATGTTCGCGCCGCGGTCGGCATTGTCGGGGCGATCGATCCAGTCCATCCCGCCCGGGCACGCGAGCGCGGCGTCGGTGTTCCAGCCGCGCACCACGATCGAGAAGGCGTGCTCGGCCTTCTCGAGGTAGGCCCCGTCGCCGGTCTTGCGGTACTGGCGCACGTCGGTGAGTCCGATGATGGAGTTGTCGTCGTAGAAGACGTCGCCCCCGGTGCCGAGCGGTGCGGGGAGGTAGGACTCGTACCCCGCGCGCCCGCCCTCGCGGACGTTGTAGTACAGCTCGAAGTTGGCGATGCGCTGCCGTGTCACGTTGGCGTAGGCGGGCCCGATGCCGGGGACGCCCTGCAGGTCGGCTGTCGCCTGACTCGCCTCCCGGTACTCCCAGAGATAGGAGTACGGGTTCACCTCGTCGCCGGTGTTGAGCCGGTAGAGCTGGTGGCCGGCGGCGCCGAGGTAGAGGTTGTCCTGCATCGCGTCGTAGCTGACGACCGCCCGCTCGGACCACGCGTCGGCATCCGACGGCGCAGCAGCCTGTGCGGGTGCGGCCGCCGTGGCGACCAGTACCGCGGTGGTCGCCACGGCGATGACGCCTCTGTGCAGCGCCCGCTTACGGAGGGGAGAGGTTGACTTCATCGTTTATCCTGTCTTCAGGTTGATATCGTTATCAACTCAACCACCCTGACCGATGACCTCGGGGGCGTCAACCCCTCTCGGCGAGCTCAGGAGACGGCGGTGCCGCGCACGAAGGCCTTCACCGTCGCGCATTCCCCACCCGTCCCGGCGCCGTGCGGGCGGATCGTGTAGGGGCCGACAGCCGCCGGGACGATGAACGTCTCGGCGTAGTGCACGACGAAGGGTTCGAATGCTCCGGTGGGCGATTCCACGACGGCCTCCGCGCCCTCGACGAGGTTCAGGACGTTGACCGTGCCGCGGGTGTCGTGCGTCACGGCATCCGTGAACCAGTGCCGGCGCACCTCGATGAACTCGAGGCCGTGCAGGCCCGTCCGCTCCTCTCGCCAGCCGTCTCCCGCAGCGACCGGTTCGACCTGGTCGATGAGGTTCTCGTCGGTCCACGCCGTGTCGCGCTCCCACTGGATGTTGGCGAGGGCGTGGTCGAGGTGGATCGGACGCGGGACACCGTCGAGGCCCACGCGGTCCCAGTCCCACATCTTGAACGTGAAGATGTACGGCGTCGCCGAGATCTCGAGCACCATCGAGTTCGCGCCGGAGCAGTGCACGGTCCCGGCCGGGATCGAGAAGTGGTCGTGCTTCTTCGCCGGGTAGGTGTTGACGTAGTCCTCTGCCGGGAACGAGATCTCCCCCGCCTGCGCGCGGGCGAGATCGGCTCCGAGCTTCTCCCTGTCCATTCCCGACTTCAGGCCGAGGTACACGACGGCGTCGTCATCGGCATCGAGCAGGTAGTAGCTCTCGTCCTGTGTGTAGGCCATGCCGAATCGATCGTGGATGTACTCGGTGAGCGGGTGCACCTGCAACGACAGGTTGCCGCCGCCCATCGTGTCGAGCAGGTCGAAGCGGATGGGGAACTCGGCTCCGAAGCGCGCGAACGTGCGCTCGCCGAGGAGATCCCGCGGGTGCGAGAACACCAGGTCGATGGACGGGATCTGGAAGACGCCGTCTCCGTCGCTCAGCAGCAGGCTGTTCTCCTCCGGTACGCCGTCGAACGACCAGGCGTAGTTGGGCTCGGATTCGTCGAGACCGCATACCTGCTTCATCCACTGACCGCCCCAGACCCCGGGGTCGAAGTACGGCACGACGCGGAACGGACGATGGGATGCCGCAGCCAGCGCCCCGCGGAAGGCGTCGCCCGTGATCAGCGTCGTGGCGCCCGGCTGATTCGCGTCGAGCACGAAGTCGGCGGTGTCGAACAGCGGTCGCTTGTGACGATCTGCTGCGCGCCACTCGAGGAAGAATCCTCGCTTGATCTTGCGCAGCGGGTCTTCGTCGGGGTTCTCGGCGCGCCAGTTCGGCATGCCGCGGCGGTAGCGGAGCTGGATCTCCCAGCGTGCCATCTCGACGAGCACTGTCACGTCGGGGCGGGTGAGGGTCGCTGCACCCCAGCCGACGAGCACGGTCGGTGCGGTGCGCCTCTCGACGCGGTCGCGCAGAGCGTCGCGCTTCGCGGAGTCGTAGAAGGCGTCGATCGTCGCGTGCGACATGACTCCGAACACGCGGTCGTCGGTGAGGTTCTGAGCGAACCGGGTCGCGAGCTCATCGGCGGAGCGCGCGGCGGTCTCGGCGTCCACGATGTCGAATCCCGGCAGCCCGTCGCGGATCTCGCGGGTGAGTGCATCGAGGTCGGTGCCGGGGTAGGCGTCGACGGCGACGAGCGCGCGATCGCCGGCGCGTTCCGCGGCATCTCGGAGAGCGCGCCACACGTCGTCGCCGCGCCGGATGGACTCGCCTGGCGGGAGTCCGATCACCGGCTGGCGGTCGTAGGGAGACCTGCGCTCATCCGCGCGAGCAGGGGGGTGGGGCATCGTTGCAGCCTTTCGTTCCGGATGCCGACGCGGGTGCGGGAGAGGCGAGCCGCGCTGATATCGTTATCAACGTACAGGACGGCGTCGGGAAAAGCATCCACCGGCGGATCACTCGCGGAAGCGCGTCGGAAGTTCGACCAGCTGCGGCTCGGTGTCGGGAGCGGCGAGCCGCTGCACGAGCATGCGGGCGGCCGTGCGCCCCAGCTCTCGGGGGTCGTGCTCGATGACCGAGAGGTCGAAGGGGACGAGGCTCGACAGCTCGAAGTCGTCGAAGGCGACGATCCGCATGGTCTTCGCGCGCTCCGGATGCTCGGCGAGAGCGCGCAGCGCGCCGATGGTGTTGCGGTTGTTGGCGCTGAAGACGGCCGTCGGCGGATCGTCGCTCGTCAGCAGCTCGACCATGACGTCGTGTGCGGCGGCATCGTCGTTCTGGCCCGCGCGCATCAGATCGGGGTCGATCGCGACGCCCGCCTCGCGGTGGGCACGCTCGAATCCGTGACGTCGCCGACGGCTCGTGAAGACCGAGGCGCGGTTGCCGAGGAACGCGATTCGGCGGTGTCCCTCGGCGAGCAGGGAGGCTGTGCCGTCGCGAGCGCCGTTCTCATCGTCGACGAGCACCACATCGGCAGTGACGCCGTCGATCTGCCGCGAGGCCAGCGCGAGCGGGATGCCGGCCGCCACCGCCGTGCGCAGATGGGTGACGTCGCCTCCGGCTGGGACGACGATGAGCCCGTCGACCTTCCGGCCGATGAAGTCGTTGATCAGGGCGCGCTCGCGCTCGATGTCCTCACCGCTGTTGCCCACGAGCAGGAGCATGCCGTCGGTGGTCACGATCTCCTCCACACCGAGCTGCACCTGGGCGTAGTACGGGTTCGCGACGTTCGTGATGATGACGCCGATGAGTCCGGTGCGCTGTCCTGGCCTGAGGCTCCGGGCGTTCTCGTTGCGGCGGTACCCGAGGGCGGCGGCCGCATCGAGCACGGCCTTCACCTTCTCGGGCCGTACATTCGGCCCGCCGCTGAGGACCCGGGACACCGTCATCGGCGAGACCCCGGCCGCTGCGGCGACGTCCTGAACGGTGGGCGCGGCGGTGCCGCGATTCTTCGCAGGACGACCGGTCATGCCGTCATGGTATCGATACATCGGCCTTCGTCCGGGTATCGCCGGGCGACCGGCATCCGACCGCAGGATGCCCCGACGACTTGCGATGGATCGCTTGCCCTCGTCTTCTCCACCGTGTTACAGTCCGATTCTGATAACGATATCAACGCGAAGGTCGCGAGATGTCGATCCTCTACCCGAACGAAGGAGTTCCGAGTGAAGTTCTCGCGAAGAATGGTCGTCGGCGCGGCCGCGCTCATGGCCGTGACCACGGTCGCCGGATGCGCCGGCTCGACCACCGCATCGTCGTCCGATCTGCAGTTCGTCACCGACAAGAGCTGGGACTTCGAGAAGTTCTCCGCCGTGTCGAAGGACGACATCGACGTGTCGCTCGCCCCCGCGTATTACGCCGACCAGAACGCCTTCCAGGCGTTCATCAAGCAGTCCTTCCGATCGAACAAGGCGCCGGGGCTCTTCACTTGGCACACCGGCTCGTCGCTCGAGGATCTCGTCTCCGAAGGTCTCGTCGCCGAGACCACCGACATCTGGGAGAAGGCTGTCGCCGACGGCGACATCAGCGAGTCCGTGAAGGATCTCTACACGATCGACGGCAAGCAGTACTGCACGCCGATCAGCGTCGACGACTGGGTCATGTACTACGACAAGCGCACGTTCTCCGAGCTGGGCCTCGAGGTCCCGACGACCTGGGACGAGATGATGACGGTCTCCGACACCCTCGTGGATGCGGGCATCGCACCGTTCTGGAACTCGGGCGGCAACCCCTGGGCGTTCGTGTGGTTCCAGATCCTGACCGCGGGTACCGACGTCGAGCTCTACAACGACCTCATGTCGGGCGATGCGAAGTTCACCGATCCCGAGGTCGTCGAGGTCATGAACGTGTGGCTCGACATGAAGGAGAAGGGTTACTTCTCCGACCCGGGGTCGAAGACGCCCGGCGAGACGCAGATCAAGGACCAGGAGGTCGCGATGATCCCCTTCGGCACCTGGTACGCGAGCACGCTCGACACCGTGGGGCTGGAGAGCGGCACCGACTGGGGCGTGTTCCCCATTCCCAATGTGAACCCCGACCAGGAGGTCACCCCGGTGGCCATCGAGACCGCCCCCGCCTGCGTGCCCGAGAAGTCGGCGCAGCGCGAGCTCGGCCTCGAGTACTCCGAATGGTGGATGGGGACCGAGGCGCAGACCGCATGGTCGGAGCAGCAGGGCAACCTTCCCTTCAACCCGAAGGCCACGGCCGCGACCGAGGAGTTCCAGAAGATCGGCGAGGAGTACACCGACCCGAAGTACACGTTCTACCTGCGCTACTACGAGGCGGCTCCCGCCCCCATCCTCACCTCGTCGCTCGACGAGTTCACCGGATTCATGACCAACCCCGGTGACCCGATGCCGTATCTCGAGGGCATCCAGAAGGTCGCGGACGAGTACTGGAGCGAGCATTGAGCCGGACTCCGGTCCGCTCCGCGCGTCAGCGCGACGCCTGGGCCTTCATGGGTCCGGGCGTCGCCGTGGTGCTCCTGGCGCTGTACGTCCCGGTTCTGTACACCGTCTACTTGAGCTTCACCGAGTACGACGGCCTCGGTGACCCGGAGTGGATCGGCGTCGCCAACTACGTCAAGATGTTCCAGGATCCGGCGATCCTCGTCTCGATCCTCAACACCCTCGCCTGGGTCGGCGGCACCCTGCTCGTGCCGGTCGCTCTCGGCCTCCTCGTCGCGTATCTCGCCTACGGTCTCCCGGGCGCCGCGTGGCTGCGAGTTCCGTTCCTCATCCCGTATGCCCTGTCCGGAGTCGCGGTCGGTGTGATCTTCTCCTTCGTGCTGCAGAACGGCGGGGCGCTGTCGCAGGCGCTCGCCTTCCTGGGCCTGCCCGGCGCGGAACTGCGCTGGCTGCAGGATGCTCCGCTCAACACGATCGTGATGATCCTGGCCGCCTCGTGGCAGGGGGTCGGCGTGAACGCCCTCCTGTTCACCGTCGGACTCCAGTCCATCCCGAGGGAGCCGCTCGAAGCCGCGAGGGTCGACGGCGCCGGCGGATTCCGGCTGTTCACCTCTATGGTCTGGCCGCTGCTGCGGCCGACCACCACCATCGTGGTCGGGCTGTCGATCGTGAACAGCCTCAAGACGTTCGACATCGTGCAATCGATGACCCAGGGCGGCCCGAATCGCGTGTCGGAGACCCTCGGCGTGACGATGTACCGCGAGACGTTCCTCAACAACGAGTACGGGATGGGATCGGCGGTCGCCATCTTCCTGACCGTCATCACCGTCGCCGCGTCCGTGATCTACCTGCGCCGCCAGCTGTCGCTCGGCGATGCCGCACCGAAGACGGATGCCGCACCCCGCAAGATGGGAGCGCGCCGCGCATGATCTCCAAGGTCCTCCGTTACGGCATCCTCGGCCTGATGGGCATCCTCTGGCTGCTCCCGATCTATCTGCTGCTCGCCAACGCGGGCAAGGTGACCTCCGAGTACTCCGGATCGCGACTGTGGGAACCGGGCAACCTCGGGAGCCTGTGGACGAACATCGTCGACGTCTTCACGACGACCGACGTGCCCTCCGGCCTCTTCATCACGCTCGTCTACGCGATCGTGGCGCCGATCATCGCGGTGATCCTCGGTGCGGCCGTCGGCTACGCGGTCATCGCGCTCAAGCTGAAGCACGGCTTCTTCTGGTTCTTCGTGATCTTCTGCGGCACGGTCTTCCCGCTGCAGCTCATGGTGATCCCGCTGTTCGCCGCGTATTCGCAGGTCGGCCTGTTCGACACCGCGGTCGGGATGATCCTCATCTACTCCGTGGTCTGTCTGCCGTTCTCGGCGTTCGTGATGCGCAACTTCTTCGCCGGCATCGCCGAATCGGTCTTCGAGGCTGCGGTGGTCGACGGAGCGAAGCCGTGGCGCATCTTCACCCAGATCTACCTGCCGATGTCGCGCAGCGCGCTCGTCGTCGTGTTCATCCTGCAGGCGACGTGGGTGTGGAACGACTTCCTGCTCGCACTGATCCTGACCCAGAGCTCGGAGACGCGACCGGTGATGCCGCTGCTGCAGGCGCTGCAGTCGGTGCAGGGCGGCGGGTCGGCCTTCACGGTGCTGCTCACCGCAGCGCTGCTCGTGTCGATCCCGACGGCACTGCTGTTCGGACTCACCCAGAAGTACTTCCAGCGCGGTCTCGCCCTGGGGCAGTACTGACCGATGCGCGGCGCGATGCAGGATGCGAGAGTACGAGTGGTGAGCGACGACGCGCAGGGCACGACCGGAATGCCGGAGGGGTCGCCGTGCGGCGTCATCGAGGTCGGGGGGAGTCATGCGACGGCAGCGTTCGTCACGGTTTCCGGGCCTTCTCTGCGGGTCGTCGACGTCGCCACCACACCTCTCGACCCGTCCCTCCCGGCGGGTGATCTGCTCGACGCCTTCGTCGCGTCCGCCCGGTCGCTCGGCGAGTCGACGCCGATCTCGACCGAGTGGGTCGTCGCGATGCCGGGTCCATTCGACTACGAGCGGGGGATCGGCATCTTCGGCGCGGTCGCCAAGTTCGACGCACTGCGCGGAGTCGACGTGCGCGGGGGCCTCGCTGCACGACTCGGGCTCCCGCCGGACCGCATCTCCTTCGTGAATGACGCCGCCGCCTACGCGCTGGGCGAGTGGGCGTTCGGTGCCGATACCCGTGTCGACCGCCAGGTGTGCGTCACACTCGGCACCGGGGTCGGTTCGGCCTTCCTCGACCGCGGCCGGATCGTCACGCGAGGTGACGATGTGCCGCCGAACGGCTGGGTGTATCCCCTGCCGTTCGACGGCCTGCCCCTCGAAGACACGATCTCGACGAGGGCCATCGTCGCCGACCACGCCCGTCGCACCGGACGTTTCTGCACGGTGAAGCAGATCGCCGCGGAGGCGGCCGAGGGGGAGGCGGATGCCGTGGCCGCGCTCGATCACGCGATGCGTGCTCTCGGTATCAGCCTCGGACCCTGGCTCGCCTCGTTCCGCGCCGACCGTCTGACCGTGGGCGGGTCGATGGTGCGCTCGTGGCCCGTCCTCGTCGGCGCGCTTCGCGACGGTCTCGCGGAGGGCGGCGCTCCGATCGGACTCGACGTGGTGCCGTCTGTGCTGCTGGATGCTGCGCCGCTGCTCGGAGCCGCCCAGTGGCTCCGATCCCTCGCATCCCCGCTCTCGACCGATCCCCCGCACCCCGACCCCTGGAGCACCCGATCATGAAACCGTCTCTGATATCCGCAAGCCCGTGGACCGGCGAGGAGGCCCGCGAGGGTCTCTTCGAACGTGCGACCGCCGCGGTGGCCGCCGTCGGCTCGCACGTCGTCCGTGTCATCCCCGAGCCGTTGCAACGACAGGCAGGCGGCCGGAGCGCTCGGAGCGTCCGCGTGGTGATCGAGGGCGACCGCGCGACCGATGCCGACACGCTCGACGTGCAGATCGTCGATGCGGATGGCCGTTCGCTCGGCCTCGAACGGGCGACTGCGCCCGCGGGCTCTGTCCGCGTGCTGGTGCCGGCATCCCCCGACCCCGTCGACGTGGTGGTGCGCGTGCCCGCCCTCGGGGAAGAGGGGATCTCCGTGCGTCTCGACGGGGTCCGTCCCTGGAGCGTGCACGTGGTGCATCACTCGCACTTCGACTTCGGCTACACGGACCCGCAGGCGGCGGTGATCGCGAATCAGCGGTCGTACCTCGACTCGGCCGTGGAGCTGATCACGCGCACCGCCGATTGGCCCGAGGAATCCCGGTTCCGCTGGAACGCCGAGGCGCTGTGGTCGTTCGACGATTGGGAGCGTCACCGCACGCCCGCCGAGATCGACGAGCTCGTGCGCCTCGTGAAGGAGGGGTCGATCGGGCTGAGCGCGATGCCGTACAACCTCCACACCGACACGTGCTCGACGGACGAGCTCCATGAGCTGCTCGCCTCGGCCCGCCGCATCCGCGACCAGTACGGCATCGAGTTCCGCAGCGCGATGCAGACCGACGTGCCCGGCCAGGTCGCGGGTCTCCCCGACGCGCTGTCCGACCTCGGGGTGCGGTACCTCGCGGTCGCGCACAACTGGGCGGGACGATCCGAGCCGCACCGCAACGGCGGCCTCGACAACCCGCGCATGTTCCGTTGGCAGTCACCGGCCGGCAGATCGGTGCTCGTCTGGATGACCGACAGCCCGCACGGGCTCGCGTACATCGAGGGGCCTATGGTCGGGTTCACCGAATCGTTCGAGACGCTCGAGACCGTGTTCTCGGCGTACCTCACGGCGCTGTCGACGAAGGGCTACCCGTTCCCGCCCGGAGTGTTCGGCGCCCACGGCGAGGAGGACCCCGGCCGACAGCCGTACCCGTGGGACGTGCTGCACGTGCGCACGCAGGGCTTCATGGGCGACAACGGCCCCGCGCGACTGCACCTCTCCGAGAAGGTGCGCCAGTGGAACGAGACCTGGGAGTACCCGCGCCTGCGCGTCTCGCGCAACGAGGACTTCTTCGAGGAGGCCGAGGAGCGCTACGGCGACGATCTCGTCACCTTCGAGGGCGACTGGGGCGACTGGTGGGTCGAGGGCGTCGGATCGGGAGCCGTGCCGCTCGCGCTCGCTCGCGAGGCGCAGGTCGCCGCACCCGTCGCGCGTTCGGTCTCCCAGCTCTCTCGCTGGAGCGGTGGAGACCCGGTCGCCTCAGAGGGCGCCGACGCCAGGGCGGCGTACGACGCCATCTCGATGTTCAACGAGCACACCTGGGGAGCGAGCAACTCCTGGACCCATGGCGACGAGGGCTACGACTCGGGCGAGCGGCAGTGGCAGTGGAAGGTCGGGCACGCGATCGCCGCGCACCAGCGGACGGTCGACGCCACCGAGTCGGCTCTGCACCACCTCGGACAGGCCGTTGCTCCGGCAGAGGATGCGCTCGCGAGCTACGTCGTCGTGAATGTCGCCGGTCACGCCCGCTCGACCACTGCGCGGGTGCTCGTGAAGGAATCGCAGGTCGCGCTGGACGCGCACTTCTCCGTCATCGACGCGCGATCGGGCGATGTCGTGCCCCACACCGTGGAAGACCAGGGCAACTCTCTGCACCGCGAATCGGGGCGCTGGATCACCTTCCCCGTCTCGGATGCGCCGGAACTCGGCTGGGTGCGGTTCGATCTCGTGCCTTCCGACCAGCCGGCCGCAGAGCCGACCGCGCACCCCCTGCAGAGCGGGCGCCGTGAGGACATCCTCGTGCTCGAGAACGAGCATCTGCGCGTCGAGGTCGACGACCGGCAGTCGGTCATCCGCTCCCTGGTCGAGAAGTCGACCGGTCGGGAGTGGGTCGAGCCGGACTCGTTCGCGGGCTTCAACGCCTACGTCTACGACACGTACGGGAGCTCGGGCGCCGGGGTGAACCATCTCGCGAACAAGCTGTCGGTGTCTCCGCGGCTCGAACTCCTGGCTTCGCGCACGGTCGGCCGTCCGGCCGTGGTCGTCGAGCGGGTCGACGACGCGGTCGAGCAGCGATTGGTCTATGAGTTCCCCGCCGATGGCGTCGATACCGTGCGGGTGACCCTGCGACTGCGCCACGGCGACCCGACCCTGCGGATCGAGAACCGCGTCAGCAAGCCGGTGACCCGTGTGAAGGAGAGCGGGTACTTCGTGTTCCCCTTCGCCGCGGTCGACCCCACCGTGCGGCTCGAGGTCTCCGGAGGGGTGACCGGCGACGGCATCGCCCACGTCCCGGGAGCACCGCAGCACATGCGCGCGATCCGCAACTGGGTGACGGTCGCCGACGGCGCCGACGCGATCGCCTGGGCGACGAAGGATGCTCCGCTCGTGCAAACCGGAGCGATCGCGCTGCCGTACTCGCCGTTCCCCGCCAGCACGTCGCCGCATGAACCGTCGACCGTGATCTCGTGGTTCCACAACAACGTGTGGGACACGAACTTCCCGATCGAGCAGGGGTTCACCGCGACGTTCTCGTACGCGATCGGCGTGCGGGCCGCGGGGTCGCAGAGTGTCGAGGGGCTGGCCGTGTCGACGGCATCCGCGGTCGCGCGTCCGCTGCTCGCCATCCCCGCAGTCGGTCGAGGCTCGACGGCGCCGTCCGCCTCGTTCCTCCGTCTCGACGATGATCGCATCGCCGTGATCGGGGTCGGCGCGGCCGACGAGCCCGGGTGGTCGCGGGTGCGGTTGCAGTCGTTCGCCGACGAGCCGGCGCGAGTGCGGGTGTCGATCGCGGGAGCGGATGCCGCGCGCCGCGCGACCCTCCTCGGCGACCCTGTCGGCGACCTCTCGGTCGAGGACGGCGCGGTGGTGCTGGACCTCGCGCCGTTCGAGACGACGGCCGTGGAGCTGCGGACACCGGGGCGCTGATTCCCGGCGCGGCGCCCGCACCCTGTAGATTAAATATAACTATTCGGGTGAGGGGGCGCCGTGCTCTACAAGCGGGTCTACGAGGCGCTGCGCGACTCCATCGCGCAGGGCACCTACGCCGTCGGCGACAAGCTCCCCACCGAGGCGGAGCTCTCGAAGCAGTTCGAGGTCAGCCCCATCACGGTCAAGCGGGCGCTCGACCTGTTGCGCACCGACGGCATGATCATGCGTCGTCCGCGTATCGGCACCGTCGTGACGAGCTCGACGCCGACGGCATCCGGCACCCGCATCGCCGGGGAGTCCGACGGCGGTCCGTCGCTCATCGGCTGCGTCATCACGAGCTTCGACGACACGTTCGGCAACAAGGTGATCGAGGGCATCCTCGCCGCCGCCGGAGCCGACACCCACGTCGTCCTCAAGCGCTCGGGCGGCGACATCGCCGAGGAGGACGCCTGCATCCGCGCGCTCGTCGACGCGGGCGTCGAGGGGCTCATCCTGCTGCCGAGCTCGTCGGAGTACATCCCGCCGGCCGCGCTCGAGCTCGTCGCCAAGAGGTTCCCAGTCGTGATCCTCGACCGGCTGTTCGACGGCATCCCGGTGTCCGCCGTGTGCTCCGACAACCTCGCCGGCGGGCGCGCGGCCACCGAGCACCTGCTCGAACTCGGACACCAGACCATCGGATTCATCAGCTCGGCGAGCCACGTGTCGTCGAGCGACGATCGTCGCAACGGCTACATCCACGCGCACGCGATGAACCATCTGCCGCTCGAGAACCAGGCCGAACTGCGCACGATCGCCTCGACGGTGCCCGGCAGCTCCGAGACGACCGAGCACGACATCGCCCGTCTCGTGGAGTTCGTCGAGCAGCATCCCGACATCACGGGATACGTGGTCGGCGAGTACAACATCGCGCTCATGCTGCGCGAGGCCTGCGACCGTCTGGGCCGAGAGGTCCCGGCCGACATCTCGATCGTGTGCTTCGACCACCCCGACGCCTTCTTCGACACCCGGCTGTTCCGGTACACGCACATCCGACAGCAGCAGCGCGAGCTGGGGGAGAAGGGCGTCGAGTCCGTGCGCCGCCAGATCGCATCGCCGAGCGAGATCGAGAAGGGCTGGCTCTTAAACACATCTGACGCGTCCGACGACTCCTTACGTGTTCATCTCGGTTGTCTCCCTACTATACATACA
>NZ_JAVAYD010000015.1:0-60339 GCF_041954735.1 Microbacterium sp. LS_15
CACCCTGTCTCGCTTGTCAAATCGGCGCGCGGCGCGGATCTCAGATCCGCTGCGCAGCTGAGGACAGCCGCAGAAGGGGTGGATCTCCCATCCTAGACGCACGCGTCTGTTCTCACAAGTGAGTGGATGTGGGAGGTGGTTCTCCGCTTGAGGGGGGTGAAGCTCTCGGCCTCTCCGCTTCCCTGTGGGGCGAACAGGTAATAAGTTACGCGGATTCCGGGGGTCTGGCAAATCGGGCGGGTCAGCCCGGGCGTGTCGTCGGTATCCGCGCGGCCGTTTCCCCAGTCCAGGGGGCGAAACCGCGGACTCTCTCGCCGTCGTACGATCTGAGGATGTCCTCCCGCTCGTCGTCGGCCGCTGCCTCCGCCCTCCTGGAACGCGTGTGGGCGGACCTCGGTATCCGCCCCCTCGGGGCTGACGACCACCTCGACGCCGCCGGTGAGGTGCCGCTCCGCTCCCGGCTCGCCACGGCGGAGCTCGCCTGGTCCAGCGTGCGCGCCCTCGGGCTGCTCACCGGCATCCGCACTCGCCCCGACCCGCGCCGCATCGCGATGGCCTACCGCAGCGACCGCGTGCTCACGATCGACGGCACGGCGCCGACGGTCTGGGCGCCGCTGTCCGGCTTCTGGCAGACAGCCGACGGCTGGATCCGCACCCATGCGAACTACCCCCACCACGCTGCAGCACTGCGGAGCGCACTCGCCGTGCGCCATGAGTCGTCCGCCGATGCTCTCGAGGAGGCGGTGAGAGATAGGACCGCAGACGACGTCGTCGACGCCATCCTTGCCGCGGGCGGCCTGGCCGTGCGGGTCCGTTCCGAGCAGCCGGCCGTCGACGATGAGCTCCGTCGCTCTCCCCTGCTGCAGATGCAGCGCACCCTCGACCGCTCCACCGTGAACGCCACCGCCATCACCACGGCCGCCGGGCCGACCGGCGCGGGCGCTCGACCGCTGGACGGCATCCGCGTGCTCGACCTGACGCGTGTCATCGCGGGTCCCGTGTGCACGAGATCGCTCGCGCTGCTCGGCGCCGACGTCCTGCGCCTGGATCCTCCGCATCTTCCCGAGCCGGAGTGGCAGCACTTCGACACCGGTCAGGGGAAGCGCTCCGCTCTGCTCGATGCCAGGACGGAACACTTCCGGGAACTGCTGGATCACGCGGACGTGGTGGTCCTCGGCTATCGCCCCTCGTCGCTCGCCCGCCTCGGCCTCCTTCCGGCCGACCTCCTCGCGCGGCATCCGTCCCTCATCGTCGCCGAGCTCAGCGCGTGGGGGCGCGACCAGCCCGACCGCGCCGGTTTCGACAGCCTCGTGCAGGCGGAATCGGGGATCGCCGAGGTCGAGTCCCCCGACGACATCCGCCCCGGCGTGCTGCCCGCCCAGGCTCTCGACCACAGTGCTGGCTATCTGCTCGCCGCGTCGATCGTGGCCGCGCTCCGGCACCGTAAGGCGACCGGCGGCGGGTGGCACATCAGCACCTCGCTCCGCCGGGTGGCCGCTGAACTGCTCACCCTGCCGCGGCGGCACGAGCCGCAGCCGATGGGCGAGTTCGACACCGCCCCGCACGTCGCCGCCTTCGACATCGACGGGCTCCGCCTCACGACGGCGCGACCGGCGCTTCCCGGGGTCGAGTTCGCGCCCCCGCGCCGATGGGGGCGCGATCAGCCGCGCTGGTGAGCGCGACGGAACCGACGGAACAGCGGCACCGAGAGACACAGCGCCAGCGTCGCTGCTCCCCAGAGCGCACAGGCCGGTGGCAGCACCCGATAGGCGAGATGCTGGACGGTGAAGTCCTCGGTGAACGGGCCGAAGAGGGCGTAGCCGACGATCACGGCAGCCACGAGAAGAGCAGGCAGCGAGACCCACCAGGCGAGACGGACCGCGGCGGGCACGGAGCGCACGACGTCGTCACGCACCTCGGCACGATCGAGCCGCAGCAGCATCCATACCCCGATGCCGACCAGGCCGAGGATGCTCGACCCGTGCTGCAACCACTTGTACCCGGTGAGCGGCCCCCACATCTCGTCGAGGACCGGGAACGCGGCGACTCCCCATCGCCCCTCGTGCGTGAACAGATCCCAGACGATGTGCGACAGCACGCCGAGCACGAGAGACACCGCCAGCAGCACGGGATACAGCGGGCGCCGCGGCATCCCGAGCACAGCGGCGCGGACAGCAGCGTCACCGGTCGTCGACCAGTCCCTGGGCAGCCTTCGGGAGATAGCGAGGGGCAGGAGCTCCCCGACGGCGGGGCGCAGGACTACACGCCAGAGGAGGAACAGTGCGAAAGCGACCACGGCGGTCCACACGATGTTCACGACGTCGTGCGTGAACCCGTAGTCGAGGCCGACGCCCCGGAGGAACAGCGGCAGATCCGGCGTCATGGCGCCGATCGCGATGGCGGCAGGAACCAGTGGCGTCCGGATGAAGGGCAACGCCGCCAGCGCATGGCTCGGCGTGAACGGCATGGCGGTCTCCTGTCGAGCGGCGAACGCGTGAAGCCTAACGGCGTCGGCCTGGGAACATCCCAGGCCGACGCCGTCATGACCGGATCAGGACACGAAGACGCCGGCGAGGGTCTTCTTGCCGCGTCGCAGCACGGAGACCCCACCGGGGAGGGAACCCCGCACGGTCGCGGCCTCGTCATCGACACGGACGCCGTCGAGCGAGACTCCGCCCTGCGCGATCGCGCGCCTCGCCTCCGAGAGGCTCGACACGAGACCGGTCGCGACCAGAGCTTCGACGACCGGCTCGCCCGACGCGACCGACGTGTTCGGCAGCTCCTCGAGCGCCGTGCGCAGCGTGGCCGCGTCGAGTGTCGTCAGATCTCCTTGGCCGAACAGCGCATCGGACGCCGCGATCACGGCCGCCGCCGCATCGAGGCCGTGCACGGTGGCGACCACCTCGAGGGCCAGACGCTTCTGCGCCGCACGGCGGAACGGCTCGGTCTCGACGAGCGCGGCGTACTCCTCGATCTCGGCGCGGCTGAGGAACGTGAACACCTTCAGGCGGTCGATCACGTCGGCATCCGCCGTGCTCAGCCAGAACTGGTACATCCGGTACGGGCTGCACATCTCCGGGTCGAGCCAGATCGCGTTGCCCTCGCTCTTGCCGAACTTCGTGCCGTCGCTGTTGGTGATCAGCGGCGTACCGATGGCATGCACGGAGACGCCCTCGACGCGGTGGATGAGATCCGTGCCGCTCGTGAGGTTGCCCCACTGATCCGACCCGCCGGTCTGCAGCACGCAGTCGTACTGGCGGTACAGCTCGAGGAAGTCCATGCCCTGCAGGATCTGGTAGCTGAACTCGGTGTAGCTGATGCCGGCATCCGAGTTGAGGCGCGCGGCGACGGCATCCTTCTTGAGCATCGTGCCGACACGGTAGTGCTTGCCGATCTCGCGGAGGAAGTCGATCGCCGACAGCGGCGCCGTCCAGTCGAGGTTGTTCACGATGCGCGCGGCGTTGTCGCCCTCGAAGCTCAGGTAGCGCTCGACCTGCGCGCGCAGCCGATCGACCCATTCGCCGACGGTCTCTCGCGTGTTCAGCGTGCGCTCGGCCGTCGGTCGGGGGTCGCCGATGAGTCCGGTCGAGCCTCCGACCAGCCCGAGGGGCTTGTGTCCGGCGAGCTGGATGCGGCGGAGGGTGAGGAGCTGGACGAGGTTGCCGAGGTGAAGGCTGGGCGCGGTCGGGTCGAAGCCGCAGTAATACGTGATCGGGTCCCCGGCGAGAAGGGCGCCCAGCGCCTCCTGATCGGTGGACACGTGGACGAGGCCGCGCCACACCAGTTCGTCCCACACGTTCTCGAACGTGGGGTCGATCGCCGGCGTCGCGGTCGTCAGAGCGGAATTCGACACGCTTTCCAGGCTATCAGCGCACGACTGCCGAGAATCGCGTCACGCCGCCACCCCGCTGGGCCGCCGCGAGCGGGACGCTCAGCTGTGCGCGGCCCACCACACGAGGAACGCCGCGCCGAGAGCGATGACCCAGCTGACGAGGCTGCCCACGAGGAAGTACTCGGCCCTCGCACCCGTCTCGCCGTCGCGGGAGATCTCGGGGAATCGGACGATGCCCTTCGCGGCGAGCATGGCGGCGAGGATGGGATACGCCGCGGCGAGGGTGAGGATCAGCACGAGGATCCGCTCGAGTGGACCGATCAGCCGACCGCCCTTGAATCCGCTGCGGGGGTCGACCGCTCCGCTCGCTCCGGTGAGGGCGACCGGCTCGGCCGCGACGTCCGTCGTCTCAGCAGCCGACACCGCCGTCGACATCGCCGCTGTCGACATCGTCGCCGCGGGGTCGGCCTCCGTCGCAGCGTCTGGTCTGAGGATGTCGATCGGCCGCCAGGTGTGTTCGCCGTCGAGCGCCGCGCGCACCACGAGGTTCGCGGATTCGAGCAGGAACACGCCGGCGCCGAAGGCGAGCACCGCGAGGTCGAAGGGTATCTCGCCGAAAGGAGATCGCAGCTCCCAGATCCTGCCGATCAAGCCGGTCTCCCGGCGGGGGCCGAGCCAGACGACGGCACCGATGACGAGGACGCCGAAGAGCGCGGCCGGCCAGAATCCCCGTGGCGCGCGACGCTCGGAGGGCATGCTCCACACCCACAGCGCACCGATCGCCAGCGCGGCGATCATCGGGAGCAGCGCATCGCTCACGCTGCCGAGGAACAGCAGGATGATCGCGACGGTCAGATACCCGATCCAGCGCCGCGGCGCGAACTGCCGCACGAGGTCGGCGGCTCCGACGGCGAGCAGGGCGAAACCGGCGACGATCATCCGCTGCCTCCCCTGATGGCGGCGACCCCGTCGAGGATCGCGGCGCTGCCCGCGTTCCGCAGCGACTTGGACACGCTCGGCTGCGTGATCCCCTCTTCGTCGGCGAGGTCGAGCTGGGAACGACCGATCAGGCGCCCGTAGGTGAGTCGGCGTTCGCGTTCGGACATCGCGCCGACGAGCTCGTCGCGCACGAGCAGGTACGCGTTCGACGCGGCGATCGTGCTCTCCATCACCTCATCCTGCCCGGGGGCACCGACAATCCACGTCCTCGAACGCGGAACGGCGCGCCCCTCCTTGGCGTGCACGGTCTCGATCGCCGCGCGCGCGGCATACCAGCCGGGGCCGTCGGCGAGTTCGCCGTGCACGGACTCCACCGTGCTGACCGCTCCGATGCCGATACCGAATCGGAAGCCGATCCCGTCGGGCAGACGCAGCTGGATCATGAGCAGGGAGACCAATGCGTCTTCGAGGGATCGGTAGACGCCCTGCTGCTCGTCGCCTACCGTAGGCGTGAGCGGCTGACTCGCGAGCGGCAGGTCGCCCTCGACGAGCGAGATCGTCCGGTCGAGCACGCGCTGCGCGGCGGAGCGATCGTCGAGCTTGCGAGAGCCCACGATGTCGGCGACCACGGCGATGACCATGCGATAACCATATCACGCATAGTCTGGTTTTATGCCTTATCTGGCTATAAGGTGAGGATATGCCTGATTCAGTCATCGTGCCGTGGTCCGAGGGAACCTGGACCACCGCGCCCGCCGCGATCCACTCCCCCGACGACCGCCTCGACGTCACCGCCGCCGAAGGCAGCGACGCCTGGCGCCACACGGCCTACGGTTTCGTGCACGACACCGAGCACGCGCTGCTCGCACCGCTCGGCGTGGGTGAGGCCGTCGAGGTGTCGTTCCGCGCGCCCTGGAGCGGCCAGTTCGATCAGGCCGGGGTCTTCGTCCGAGCCGACGACGAGCACTGGGTCAAAGCCGGCGTCGAGTACGCCGACGGCCACCTCGGACTGGGCGCCGTCGTGACCGCCATCCGCTCCGACTGGTCGGTGGGCCACGTCGACGACTGGCTCGACAGCGAGATCACCGTGCGGGTGAGTCGATGGGCGGATGCCGTCATCGTCCGGGCCCGCGCCGATGACGGACCGTGGCGACTCGTGCGGGTCGCCCCGTTCGACGGCGAGGCGACCGCATCCGCCGGCCCCTTCCTCGCCGCACCGACGCGCGCCGGGCTCACCGTCACGTTCACCCGCTGGACGCGGTCGGCCGCCGACGACGCGCTGCACTGACACGGGCGCGGCTGCGACGCGCGCCGGCGACCGGAAGCGCGCGACGAACGCCGCGTCAGAGCCCGAGTGCGTGCGCTGCGGCCTGGGCCCGTGCGACGAGCTCCGCGCGCTGCTCGGCGACCCGCACGGGGGCCGTGCCGCCCGCGCCCGTGCGCGAGGCCACCGAACCCTCGATCGTGAGCACCTCTCGGACCTCGGGCGAGAGGTGCGGCGACACCGACTGCAGCAGCTCGTCCGAGGCGTCCTCGAGCCCGATCCCCTGCTCCTCGCACGCACGCACCAGCGCACCCGAGATCTCGTGAGCGTCGCGGAACGGCACCCGTCGCTTCACCAGCCACTCCGCGACATCCGTCGCGAGCGAGAAGCCCTCCGGCGCCAGCGCGGCCATGCGCTCGGTGTCGAAGCGCAGCGTCGCGATCATGCCCGCGAACGCCGGCAGCACGACCTCGAGCGTCTGCACGGAGTCGAAGACGGGCTCCTTGTCCTCCTGCAGGTCGCGGTTGTACGCGAGCGGCAGCCCCTTGAGCGTCGCCAGCAGACCGGACAGGTTACCGATCAGGCGGCCGGACTTGCCGCGCGCGAGCTCGGCGATGTCGGGGTTCTTCTTCTGCGGCATGATGCTCGACCCGGTCGAGTAGCCGTCGTGCAGGGTCACGAAGCCGAACTCGCGCGTGTTCCAGAGGATGATCTCCTCGCTCAGACGCGACAGATCGACGCCCGTCATCGCCGTGATGAACGCGAACTCGGCGACCACGTCCCGCGCGGCCGTGCCGTCGAGCGAGTTCTCGGCCGGACGGTCGAGCCCGAGCTCCCTCGCCACGAGGGCGGGATCCAGACCGAGCGTGGAGCCGGCGAGGGCTCCCCCGCCGTAGGGGGAGACACCCGCGCGACGGCGCCAGTCGACCAGTCGTTCGAGCTCGCGCACCAGCGGCCACCCGTGGGCCTGCAGATGATGGGCGAGCAGGACCGGCTGCGCGTGCTGCAGATGCGTGCGACCGGGGAGGATCGCGTCGGGATGCGCTTCCGCCTGGGCGACGAGCGCATCGATCACCCGGAGCAGGTCGCGCGCGATCACACGGGCGTGGTCGATCAGGTACATCCGCACGAGCGTCGCGATCTGATCATTGCGACTGCGCCCGGCACGGAGGCGTCCGCCGAGCTCTGGGCCGAGCTCGGCGATCAGCGCCTGCTCCAGCGCGCCGTGCACGTCCTCGTCCGAGGGGACGGGCCGGAGGGTGCCGTCGGCCACCTTGCGTGCGACGGCATCCAGCCCCTCGTGCATCGTCGCGGCCTCGTCGGCCTCCAGATACCCGGCCGCCTCGAGCGCGGTCGCGTGCGCGTGCGAACCCGCGATGTCGTAGGGCGCGAGGATCCAGTCGAAGTGGGTCGACCGGCTGAGCTCGACCAGCTCGGGCGACGGCCCGCTGGCGAATCGGGCTCCCCAGAGAGCGCCCTCGTTGGTCCCGTCGTTCTTGGAGGAGGTCATCACGCGTCCTTCTTGTCGAGCAGCCACACCAGCAGCGCCTTCTGGGCGTGCAGGCGGTTCTCGGCCTCGTCCCACACCACGCTCTGCGGACCGTCGATCACCTCGGAGTCGACCTCGTAGCCGCGGTCGGCGGGGAGGCAGTGGATGAAGATCGCCTCGGAGTCGGCGAGCGTCATGGTCTCGGGGGTCACCTTGTAGCCGCCGAGATCGCGGATGCGGGCGAGCTTCTCCTCCTCCTTGCCCATCGACACCCAGGTGTCGGTCACGACGACGTCGGCTCCGGCCGCGGCCTCGACCGGGTCGGTGAGGAGCGTGATCGAGCCGCCGGTCTCCGCCGCACGCCGATCGGCCGCCTCGACGACATCGGCGCGCGGGGCGTAGTCGGCCGGCGAGGCGATGCGCACGTGCATCCCCGCGGTGACGCCGGCGAGCGCGTACGAGTGCGCCATGTTGCTCTGTCCATCGCCGAAGAACGTCAGGGTGAGGCCCTTCAAGTCGCCCTTGTGCTCGCGGATCGTCAGCAGGTCGGCGAGCAGCTGGCACGGGTGGAAGTCGTCGGACAGCGCGTTGACGACCGGCACGCGGGTCCCCGCCGCCATCTCCTCCAGGCCGGACTGCGCGTAGGTGCGCCACACGATCGCGGCGACCTGCCTCTCGAGCACGCGCGCCGTGTCGGAGGGGGTCTCCTTGCCGCCGAGCTGGCTGTTCGCGGTCGAGATGATCAGCGGCGATCCGCCGAGGTCGGCGATGCCCACCGCGAACGACACCCGCGTGCGCGTCGACGACTTGTCGAAGATCACCGCGACGGTCTGCGGGCCCGCGAGAGCCTTGTTCGCCCAGCGGTCCTTCTTCAGCTCGAACGCGAGGTCGAGGATCTCGGCCTGCTCCGCGGGGGTCAGGTCGTCGTCACGAAGGAGGTGGCGGGTCATGCGTGGGCCTTTCCGGAGTCGGTGAGGGATGCCGAGACGTCGGCGAGCGCGGCGGCGAACAGGTCGCGGAACTCGGCGAGCTCGGCATCCCCGATCGTGAGAGCGGGCGCGATGCGCACGGTCTCGGGGTTGGCCGCATTGACGATGAGGCCGTGCGCCTGAGCGGCGGCCACCACGTCTCCGGCGACCGGAGCGCTGAGCTCGACGCCGATCAGCAGGCCGCGTCCGCGCACCCCCGCGACGAGGGGCGAGTCGAGACCCGTGATGATCTCGCGCAGCTCCTGGCCACGACGGGCGGCATTGTCGACGAGGCCGGCGCGCTCGATCTCGGCGAGCACCGCGTCGGCCACGGCGGTGGCGAGCGGATTGCCGCCGAACGTCGATCCGTGCGAACCGGGCGTGAACAGCGAGCTCGCCGCACCGTAGGTGACGAGAGCGCCGATGGGGAACCCTCCGCCGATGCCCTTGGCCAGCGTGATGGCATCGGGGATGATGCCCTCGTGACTGAAGCCGAACCAGGCGCCGGTGCGCCCAGCGCCCGTCTGGATCTCGTCGACGATGAGCAGGGCACCGTGCGCCAGCGTCAGCGACCGTGCGGCCTGCAGGTACCCCTCGGGCAGTTCGACGACGCCCGCCTCTCCCTGGATCGGTTCGACGATGACGGCGGCGACACGGTCGTCGAGTGCCGCCTCCAGCGCCTCGACGGTGGCGGGGATGTGCTCGACTCCCCCCGGCATGGGTTCGAAGGGGGCCCGCATCGCGGGTTTCGCCGTGAGCGCGAGCGACCCCATCGTGCGGCCGTGGAAGCCGTTCTCGAGAGCGATGATGCGCGGCCTGTCGGCTCCTCCGTGCAGACGGGCGAGCTTGAAAGCCGCCTCGTTCGCCTCGGCTCCCGAGTTGGAGAAGAACACGCGGCCCTCGATGCCGGCGCCCGCGAGACGCTTGAGGCGGGCAGCGAGAGCCAGCTGCGGCGGCGTCGCGAAGTAGTTGGAGACGTGTGCGAGGGTCGCCGCCTGGGTGGCGACGGCGTCCACGAACACCGGGTGCGCGTGACCGAGCGAGGTCACCGCGATACCGGCGAGGAAGTCGAGGTGCCGGGTGCCCTCCGAATCCCAGAGGTACGAACCCTCTCCGCGCGTGAGGAGAGCGAGTCGGCGTCCCGCGTTGAGGACCAGGTCGTTCTCCGCGTCGTCCTGCCAGTTGCTCATGCCGTCGTCCCTGCGCTTCCCTTGACCACTTCTGTTCCGATTCCCTTACTCGTGAAGAGCTCGACGAGCACTGAGTGCGGTACTCGTCCGTCGATGATCGCTGCGGCGTCGACGCCGCCCTCGACCGCGTCGAGGCACGCGCGCATCTTCGGGATCATGCCCGACTCGAGCGACGGCAGCATCTCGACGAGAGCCTCCGAGGTGAGGTGCGAGACGAGCGAGTCGCGGTTCGGCCAGTCGGCGTACAGCCCCGGCACATCGGTGAGGATCACGAGCTTGCGCGCCCTGAGCGCCACCGCGAGCGCGGCCGCCGCGGCGTCGGCGTTCACGTTGAGCGACTGACCGGGGTGGTCGAGGTCGGGCGCGATGCTCGAGACCACGGGAACCCGCCCTGCCGTCAGGTGGTCGAGCACCGGCGTCGGATCGACCTGCACGACGTCGCCCACGCGTCCGAGATCGATCTCCTCCCCGTCCACGACGACCCCGCGGCGGCGTCCGCCGAAGAGTCCGGCATCCTCTCCGCTGAGACCGGTCGCGATCGGGCCGTGCGAGTTGATCTTCGACACGAGCTGCGGGTTCACCTGACCGGTGAGCACCATCCGCACGACGCTGATGGCCTCCGTGTTGGTGACGCGGTAGCCGCCCTTGAACTCGCTGGGGATCTCGAGACGCTCGAGCATGTTCGAGATCTGCGGTCCCCCGCCGTGCACGACGACCGGCAGCACGCCCACGTAGCGCAGATACGCGATGTCCTGCGCGAAGGCCTCCTGCAGCTCGTCCGAGACCATCGCGTTGCCGCCGTACTTGACGACGACGATCTGATCGCGGAACTTCTTCAGCCACGGCAGGGATTCGATGAGCGTCGACGCCTTGACGGCCGCGACGTCCGGCGTGGTGTCCTGGATGTCGGTCATGAGGCGTAGGCGCTGTTCTCGTGCACGTAGTCGTGGGTGAGGTCGTTGGTGAGGATCGTCGCCGTCTCGTCGCCGACCTTGAGATCGATGACGAGGTGCGTGGCGCGCGGGGTCAGGTCGACCTCCTCGCGCGGACGATCGGGACCGCCTTCGCTGCACACACGGACGCCGTTCATCCACACGTCCACGTCGTACGGGTCGAACTGCGCGTTCGTCGTGCCGATCGCCGCGAGCACGCGACCCCAGTTCGGGTCGTTGCCGAAGATCGCGGCTTTGAACAGGTTGTTGCGGGCGACGGAACGGCCGACCTCGACGGCATCGGTCTCGGACGCGGCGTGGCGCACCTCGATCGTGATGTCGTGGCTCGCCCCCTCGGCGTCGCCCTGCAGCTTGACGGCGAGCTCCTGGCACAGCTCCCGGAGGGCCGCACCGAAGTCGTCGAGCGACGGCGCGATGCCGGAGGCGCCGTTGGCGAGCAGCGTCACCTGGTCGTTCGTCGACATGCACCCGTCGGAGTCGAGGCGGTCGAACGTGCGGCCCGTCGCGGCCCGCAGCGCGGCGTCGGCCTCCAGAGGCTCGAGCACGGCATCCGTCGTGATGACGACGAGCATGGTCGCGAGACCGGGAGCGAGCATGCCTGCGCCCTTGGCCATCCCGCCGATGGTCCAGCCGTCGCGGCTGACGACCGCTGTCTTCGACACGCTGTCGGTGGTCATGATGGCCTCGGCCGCCACGGGTCCGCCGTCGGCCGAGAGCTCGGCGATGGCCTGCTCCGTGCCGGCGAGCACCTTGCCGCGGAAGACGTCGTCGCCCACGCCGATGAGGCCGGTCGAGCAGACGAGCACGTCACCCGCGCTGACGCCCAGCAGTTCGGCGGCCTTCTCGGCCGTCTGATGCGTGGTCTGGAATCCGAAGCTGCCGGTGAAGCAGTTCGCCCCGCCCGAGTTCAGCACGACGGCCTCGACCACCCGGTCGGCCACGGCCTGCTGCGACCAGATGATGGGATTCGCCTTCGCGCGGTTGCTCGTGAAGACGGCGGCGCCCACCTTGCGGGGGCCGCGGTTGACGACGACGGCGACGTCGGGCTTGCCGGTCGACTTGAGTCCGGCGGCGACTCCCGCCGCTTCGAATCCTGCGGGGGCGGTGACGCTCACGGCGCGACTCCGTTCACTGAGAGGGCGCGGGACTCGGGGAGTCCCAGCGCGAGGTTCATGGATTGCACGGCTGCGCCGGCGGTGCCCTTGACGAGGTTGTCGACGGCCGTCACGACGGTCACGCGCTGGGCGGCGCGGTCGATCGCGAGTCCGATGAGAGCGGTGTTCGCGCCCAGCACGTCGGCTGTGCGAGGGAACTCGCCCGCCGGCAGCAGCTGCACGAATGTCTCGTCGCCATACGCGGACTCCCAGGCGGCGCGGATCTCGGCGTCGCTGACGCCCTCGACGATCGGCGCCGTCGACGTCGCGAGGATCCCCCGCGACATCGGCACGAGCACGGGCGTGAAGGAGATGCGGATGCCGTCGGCAGCCGCCTCCGGCGAGAGACCGGATGCCGCGGCGAGCGCCTGACGGATCTCCGGGATGTGCCGGTGGGTGCCGCCCACGGCGTAGGGGTTGGCCGTGCCGAGGATCTCACTCGCGAGCAGGTTGGTCTTCAGACTCTTGCCGGCGCCCGAGGGGCCGACGGCGAGCACGGAGACGATGTCGCGAGGGTCGATGACGCCGGCGGCGACTCCCGGCGCGAGGCTGAGGCTCACGGTCGAGGCGTTGCACCCCGGCGCGGCGATCCTCGTCGCACCGCGCAGCTTCTCGCGCTGCTTGGCGCCGCCCGTGAGCAGCTCGGGTACCCCGTACGTCCAGGCATCGTGGAACGCGCCGCCGTAGAACGCGTCCCACGCGTCCTGCGAGGTGAGCCGGTGGTCGGCGCCGGCGTCGATCACGAGCGGGGTGTCGCCGAGCGCATCCGTGTACTGACCGGACTGGCCGTGCGGCAGCGCGAGGAACACGATGTCATGCCCGGCGAGGATCTCGGGGGTCGTGTCCTGCAGCGTGAGGTGCGCGAGTGAACGCAGGTGCGGCTGGTGCTGGACGAGCGGCTGTCCGGCGTTCGAGTGCGCCGTGACGGTGCGGATCTCGATGTCGGGGTGAGCTGCGAGAAGGCGTAGGATCTCGCCGCCCGCGTAGCCGGATGCGCCGGAGACGGCGACGGAATACGTCATGCTTCTACCTTAACGGTCGGACCCTTCGCGGAACTCAGGGTGCAGTGTCGGGGGCCGGGGCGGCGACACCGGCACTCGACCGCCGGGCAGGCAGGAGCGCGGGGTCGCCTACAGTCGGCGGCCGCCGCGGCGTCGGCGCACAGCGATGACGCTCGGAGCGAGCGTCAGGGTGGCGGAGTCGGCCGAAGGCATGTCGTGACGATAGCGCGGGCCTCGCACGGCGCGCAAATCTGCCGCGTCACAGGAGGCCGCTCCTGCCCGCCGCGAAGAACGCGAGCTCGTGCGCGCTGGAGACCTCGAACGCGCGGCGCATGCGGGCCTGCGTGCCGGCATCCGCAACCGCTGCGGCCGACATCGTGTAGGTGATCGCCCGCTCCGTCGCCTCCTCGAACGTCGGATCCGCGTACGTGGCGAGCCACGACGCGTACGGATGCCGGGGGTCACGCGCTGCGGCGCCGAACTCCCCCGCATGGAGCCGGTGACCGAGGTCGGTGTACAGCCAGAAGCACGGCAGGACGGCCGCGACGAGCTCGGCATAGTCGCCGCCGAACGCGATCGACCTCAGATGATCGAGGTACGCGGTGGTCGCGGGCGCCGGCGCGGCGTCGAACGTCGCGGCATCCACGCCCTGCTCGGGGGTCAGCCAGGCGGCGTGCAGTTCGAGCTCTCCCGCGATCGCACCGTGGGCGGCGCCGACCCAGAAGGACTGCTCGGCGGATGTCGGCGCGAGCCGTGACGCCTCGGCGAGCACGCGTGCGTAGTCGCGCAGATACAGCGCGTCCTGCTGCAGGTAGAAGAGGAAGGCATCGCGCGGGAGCGTGCCGTCGGCCAGTCCTCGGACGAAGGGCAGACCGTCGATCCCGGAACGGATGCCGGCGATGCTCTCCCACCATTCGCGCCGGACATCTCCGGGGCGGGGTCGATTCGACTCCCCGGCATCCGTCACCCCCGCCGGCGCCCACAGTCCCGCCCGCGCCCACAGTCCCGCGAAGTGGTCGACGGGCCCGTTACCCCGGCCGACGCGCAGCCGTTCGCCGGAGCGCAGGGATTCGCGCAGCCATTCCCTGGCTGCGGCGACGGCGGTCTCCCGGTCCTCCCCGCGGCCGAGCCGTGTCGCGAGCGCGGACGAGAGCGAGCATCCCGTGCCGTGCGTGTTCTCGGTCGCGATTCGCGAGCCGGGGAACTCGCGGACCATGCCGTCACCCGCGTCGACCAGCGCGTCGGGTACCGCATCGCCCGGCAGGTGACCGCCCTTCACCAGCACAGCGATTCCGGCGCGGCGGGAGAAGCGCTCAGCCGCGGCGAGCGCCCCCTCCCATCCGCCGATCGATTCTCCGGTCAGCGCGGCCAGCTCGGCGAGGTTGGGGGTCACGATGTCGGCCAGCTCGACGAGCTTCCGCATCGCGGTCTCGGCCGCCCGGTCGAGCAGCCGGTCGCCGCTGGTGGCCACCATGACGGGGTCGAGCACGACGATCGGCGGCCGGACGCGCTGAAGCCAGTCGCCGACCACCTCGATGACGGCGGCGTCCGCGAGCATCCCGATCTTGACCGCGTCGATCACGATGTCGTCGGCGAGCGCCTCGAGCTGTGCGTGGAGCATCTCGGGAGGCGGCACGTGCACTGCGCGCACCCCCTGGGTGTTCTGCGCCGTGAGGGCGGTGATCGCCGCCATGCCGTACCCGCCGTTCGCGGCGATCGACTTGAGGTCGGCTTGGATCCCCGCACCGCCGGACGGATCGCTGCCCGCGATGGAGAGCACCCGGGGCACGCCGGCGGATCGCCACGTCGCGAGGAGGTCGGCCGCAGCGGATGCCGGATCGCTCGCCGCGCACAGCGCCGAGACCACCGCGACCCCTGCCGCACCGGCACCGCGCAGAGCGGCCACGTCGGCGCGCCCGACACCGCCGATGGCCACGCACGGGAGCGGGCTCCGGGCAGCGAACGCACGGAAGCCCTCGACGCCCAGTGCGGGCGGGTGATCCGGTTTCGTGCTGGTCGGATGGATGACGCCCACACCGAGGTAGTCGACCGTGCCCGCGGGAAGAGCGAGGGCGTCCTCGAGGTGCTCGGAGGTGTTGGCCGTGAGGCCGATCAGCGCGTGCGGACCCAGCTCTGCCCTCGCCCGTCGCACCGAGGCGTCTCCCTGGCCGAGATGCACGCCGTCCACGCGGGCTCCGGCCGCGCGCGCCGCGAGCGCTGCATCGAGCCGGTCGTTCACGACGAGGAGCGCCTGCCCGTCGATCACCCGCGACAGAGCGACGAGCTGCGCGACCGTCTCGGCGTCCGTCGCGCTCTTGTCTCGGAGCTGGACGATGCGCGCTCCTCCGGCGACAGCGCGCCGCACCGTCTCGACCACACCGCGACGTCCGCACAGGTCGGGATCGGTGACGAGGTACAGCGACAGGTCGGCGATCACCGCACGACCTCCTCGATGCGTGCTGCGGCCGCGATGTCGCCGGGCTGCACGGCGGCGAGCGCGTCGAGCAGGGCCACCGCGAAGTTGCCGGGGCCCGCCGATCCCTCTGCCGCACGCTCCGCGGCGATCGTGTAGACGACGCTCGCGGAGGCGACGGCGGTGAGCGCGTCGATCGGCAGGGAACGGGCGGTCCCGAGGAACGCGGCCATGACCGCCCCGAGCGCGCACCCTCCCCCGGTGACGCGCGTGAGCAGCTCATGACCGTTGGCGATGCGCAGCGTCCGTCTGCCGTCGGTCAGGAGGTCGACCGCACCGGAGACCGCGACGACGCTGCCGAATCTCTCCGCGAGAAAGGCCGCGGCATCCGCTGCCGCATCCGGCGTGTCGACCGCGTCGACCCCGCGTCCCCCCTCGCTCAGCCCGGCGAGCGCGAGGATCTCCGAGGCGTTGCCGCGGATGGCGGTCGGCCGCGACGCTGCGAGCTCCCTGGCCAGGGCCGTCCGCACAGGCAGTGCGCCGATAGCTACCGGGTCGAGCACCCAGGGCGTGCCGGAGGCGGATGCCGCGGCGACCGCCTCGCGGCTCGCTTCGCGCTGTTCGGGTGTGGGGGTCCCCAGGTTGACCAGCATCCCCGAGGCGACCCGCGCGAACGGGCCGGCCTCGTCGACGATGTCGACCATCGCCGGCGCTGCACCGAGAGCGAGCAGCACGTTGGCGGTGAACCCGGTGACCACCGTGTTCGTGATGCAGTGCGTCAGCGGTGGGGCCTGACGCAATGCGGAGAGCAGCTCCGCGGCTGGACCGGTGACGGTCGATTCGGAGTGCGGGCGCAGACGATCGCTCATCGCGACATCCCTTCGCTAGTACGAACTAGACCAGGTTCGACGGGTGTGTTCTCAGCCGCGGATGCGGCACCCCGTGTCACTGCTCGCAGTCTAGCGATCGCCTCTGCTCAGTCCAGGAGGCGAAGGAGGGCGAGTTCGTCGTCGCGCGTGAGTCCGGCGCGACGCGAGCGGTCGACGCCCCGGCGGTCCTCGTCGGCGATGACCGTCGCGATCGTCTCCTCGAGCGATCGGAGACCGCCGCCCGCCGCGCGGTAGCGCTGGTTCGAGCGACGCATGAACCCCGTCATATCGGCGGGCAACCAGAGCGGGAGCGACCGCTCCCCCATCCAGTAGTCGACACCCTGTGCGGCCAGCCAGTCGTCCGCGGCCTCCACGGTGTCGCCCTCGTGCTGCGCGGCGGAACGGAACAGGGCGAGCACGTCGACGAGCGGATGCCGGTCGCCGATCGCGTTCATGACGCCGGTGGCCGTGGTCGTCACGACGAACTCCGCGAGGTCGTCGACATCGATGACCTGCGCATCCCTGCCGCCGGCGAAGGGCACGAGCACGGGTTCGGCGCGCGCCCGGAGGAACGCCGCAGCCCAGTAGCCGAAACGATCGCTCGGGTCGCCGTCGCCCACGATCAGCCCGGGCCTGACCACCAGCGTCCGATCCTCCCCGAGCCGGCGGACGGCGTTCTCGGCGGCGACCTTCTGCGCGCCGTAATCGTCGCTCAGCGACTCGGCGGCCGCGACCAGCGCGGCGGACTCATCGGCATCCTCCTCCTCGTCATCGGCATACACCGAGACCGAGGACACGTATGTCCAGCGACCCGCTCGCGCACCGAGCGCGGCGACCGCCGCGCTCACGTGGTCTGCGCGGGACGACACATCGACGACCTGATCCCAGTCCCTGCGCGACACCACGTCGTAGACGGCGGAGTCGTCACGGTCGCCGAGCATCAGCGTCGCGCCAGGCGGCGCAGGGCGCCCACCCCGCGCGAGGCACGTCACCGCAGCGCCCGAGAGCAGCCAGCGCTGCGCGATGCGACCGGACAACCACCCGGTTCCGCCGAGGATCAGCACATCCGTCATGCCCTCATGTCATCAGGATCCGAGGCGCGAGGAAAGCCCATCCGCTCAGAGCGGAGCGCGGGTCACGGCTGACGCAGATCCTCGAGCCCGTCCAGCACCGGCACGGTCCACGCGGGGTCGGGGCGCCAGGCGATCCACTCCGGGTCGAACGGCCAGGCTCCGGCGGTGAACGAGGCGATGGCCGCCGCGGCGTGCTCGGTGATCTGCGCTGCCTGATCGCTGTCCAGACGGCCCTGCTCGACCGCGGCGATGAGCTCATCCTCGTCCTTCATGACGATCCGCCCGTCCGGCTCGATCTCGACGTCGAGGATGTGGTCCGACGTGAACGTGTCGCGGTCGGTCCGCAGATGCGCGTTCTCGAGGTTCACGTACCAGCCGGCGAAGGTCCAGTCCGCACTCGTCGCCTCACTCCAGAACAGCCAGACCGACCAGGGCCGATCGGCCGGAGCGATCCGCAGGATGCCGTTGCCCACCCACTGCTCCACGATCCGCCGGCGCGGTTCGATCCAGCGCCTCTCCAGCGGAACCGTGCGCACGCGCTGCCCGTCGGCCGCGCCTTGCCCCTCCTGCTCCGTCCCCGGCGCGAGCCAGGCGACGAGCCCGCGCTCGTCGTCGCGGACGACGCGCATCGGCGTGATGGTCGACGGCTCGCCGCGGAGCCAGCCCGGACGGCGGTAGTGCCAGTCGATCTGATCGCCCGGGGCGAGGAACGGAGCCTCTCCCAGTGGGCGCGTCCCGTGCGGGACTGCTGGCGGCGTGGCGTGCGGGTTCACGGTCGTCATCTCGCCACGGTACCGTGTGGCGCCGTGGGACCCGTGCTGCGCCCCTGCGTGGGCGCAGCACGAGTCGCCCGTTCCGACGTGGTCCGTCAGTCGCGGATCGCGGCTCCGAAGCGCCCGGCGGCGACGGCGACGCCCGCAAGCTTGGCCTCGGTGGCCTCAGCAGCAGTCAGTGTGCGATCGTCGGCGCGGAAGCGCAGCGCGAACGTGAGGCTCTTCGCGCCCTCGGGAAGGCCCTCGCCGCGGTAATCGTCGACGAGGCGGACCGACTCGAGCAGCGCGCCGGCGCCCTCGCGCAGGGCTGCGCGGACATCGCCGGCCGGCACCGCCGCGTCCACGACGAGCGACACGTCCTGCGTCGCCGCGGGGAACGTCGACAGCGACGGAGCGACCGCCTTCTCGCCGGCGAGCGAGAGGATGCCGTCGAGGTCGAGTTCGACCACGGTCGCCCGTCCGGGAAGATCCGCGGCGGACGCCACGTCGGGGTGCAGCTCGCCCACGTAGCCCACCTCGGCGCCGTCGACCGTGAGCACGCCGGTGCGGCCGGGGTGCAGCGCCGCGCGCTGCGACTGGGCGACGTCGATCGTCACACCGGCTGCCTCGCCGATGACGCGCACGGCATCCAGAGCCTCGGAGAGACCGGACGGCTCAGCGGCACGGCCGGGCTGGCGGGTTACGGTGTTGCCGGTGAGCAGCAGCGCGACGTGGCAGTGCTGCGGCGGGATCGACGCGTTCAGCTGCGCGAGGGTCTCGTCGGAGGGACGCTCACCGAGCGGCGGCACCTCGTCGGTGCCGTAGGTGACCCCGGCCTCGGGGAGGAAGACCACACCCGTCTCGAACAGCGCGAGATCGGTCAGGCCGCGGGAGATGTTGCGGTGCGCAGTCTGCAGCAGTCCGGGGACGAGCGAGCGCCGCAGGAACGGGGCGGCCCCGTCGAGGGCGTTCGCCAGCCGGATGCTGGGCAGGTGCTCCCCCGACGCCGACCCGTGCAGGTCGTTCTGCGCCTCCGTCGTGAACGGGAACGAGGGCGTCTCGACGAGACCGGCGGCGGCGAGGGCGTTCGCGACGCGACGCCGTCCCTGCTGATGAGCGGTCAACCCCCGGCCGGAGGGCGGGGTCGGCAGCACCGACGGGATGCGGTCGAGCCCGTGGATGCGCGCGACCTCCTCCGCCAGCGACCACTTGTCCGTGATGTCGGGACGCCAGGTGGGCGGGATGACGGTCCACCCGGCTCCCTCGGATCCCGACCCCGTCGAGGCGTTGACCTCGGCGCCGATCATGGTGAGCGCATCGGTGATCTCGGCATCCGTGTAGTCCACGCCGATGAGGTTCTGAACGAAGCCGGCGGGCAGCTCGATCTCGGCGACGAAGATCTCGGCGAACAGCGCGCCGCCCTCCTCCGTCAGCGTCCCTCCAGCCAGCTCGACCATGAGGTCGGCGGCGCGGCGGGCTGCGACGAACGGCACGAGCGGGTCGACGCCTCGTTCGAAGCGCTTGGACGCCTCGCTCGGCAGCTTGTGCCGGCGGGCCGTGCGCGCGATCGTGATGGGGTCGAACGTCGCCGCCTCGATCAGCACGTTCGCGGTCGTCTCGCTCATCTCGGTGGTGCCGCCGCCCATCACACCAGCGAGGCCGATCGGGCCGGAGTCGTCGGTGATGAGCAGATCCTCGACGTGGAGCTTCCGTTCCTGACCGTCGAGCGTGGTCATCTTCTCGCCGGGCGTCGCGCGGCGGACGGTGATGCCGCCCTGGAGCTTGTCGAGGTCGTAGCCGTGCAGGGGCTGTCCGAGCTCGAGCATCACGTAGTTGGTGATGTCGATGAGCACGCCGAGCGACCGCATGCCGGCGAGGGCGAGACGAGCGATCATCCACGGCGGGGTGGGACGCGAGGGGTCCACCCCGCGCACGACGCGGGTGACGAACTCGCTCGCCCCGACGGTGCCGCGGATCGGCGCCGAGTCGTCGACGATCGCCGTGTGCCCCGTGCCCGGCTGCAGCTCGGCGAAGTCCCGCTCGGCGGGGTCGCGGAAGGAGGCGCCGGTCGCGTGCGAGTACTCGCGGGCGATGCCGCGCACCGAGAACGCGTAGCCGCGGTCGGGCGTGACGTTCACGTCGACCGCGACGTCGTCGAGGCCGAGCAGCGCGATCGCGTCGGCGCCGACGGGAGCGTCGATGCCGAGATCCGACAGCACGAGGATGCCGTCGTGCTCGTCGCCGAGGCCGAGTTCGCGTGCCGACGCGATCATGCCGTCGGACACGTGCCCGTAGGTCTTGCGCGCGGCGATGGGGAACGGACCGGGCAGCACGGCTCCGGGGAGCGTCACCACGACCTTGTCGCCGACGACGAAGTTGTGCGCGCCGCAGACGATGCCGCGGACGCCTCCGTTCGCCTCGCCGACGTCGACCTGACACCAGTTGATCGTCTTGCCGTTCGACTGAGGCTCCGGCTCGAGCGACAGCACCTGGCCGACGACGATCGGACCCTGCAGCTCGAAGCGGTGGACATCCTCCTCCTCGAACCCGACGGAGACCATGGCCGCGAGGACGTCCTCGGGGGTCGTGTCCGCTGCCACATCGACGTATTCACGCAACCACGAGAGCGGGACGCGCATCACACCACCATCCCGTACTGCTCGCTGAAACGGACATCGCCCTCGGCCATGTCGCGCATGTCCTGCACGTCGCTGCGGAACATGAGTGCCCGCTCGACGCCCATCCCGAACGCGAAGCCGCTGTAGACGTCGGGGTCGATCCCTGCGGCGCGCAGCACGTTCGGGTTCACCATGCCGCACCCGCCCCACTCGATCCAGCGCGCGCCGCCCTTGAAGGTCGGGTGCCACAGGTCGAGCTCGGCAGAGGGCTCGGTGAACGGGAAGAAGTTCGTGCGGAAGCGCGTCTTGGCCTCCGGACCGAAGAGCTGGCGCGCGACGTGGTCGAGCGTGCCCTTGAGGTGGGCCATGGAGATGCCCTTGTCGATCACGAGACCCTCGAACTGCGTGAACACCGGCAGGTGCGTGGCGTCGAACTCGTCGGTGCGGTAGACCCGGCCGGGGCACAGCACGTAGATCGGCACATCGCGGTCGAGCATCGAGCGCACCTGGACGGGGCTCGTGTGCGTGCGCATCACGAGGTGCCGCGAGGGCGGGTCGACGTAGAACGTGTCCTGCTCCTGGCGGGCGGGGTGGTCGACGTCGAAGTTCAGGGCGTCGAAGTTGAACCACTCGTGCTCGAGCTCCGGTCCCTCGGCGATCTCCCACCCCATGCCGACGAAGATGTCGGAGATCTGCTCGCTGAGGAGGGCGAGCGGATGCCGGGCGCCCACGCGCGAACGCGAGGAGACCGCGGTGATGTCGACGCGCTCGGACTCGAGCCGGGCCGCGACCTCGGCGGCGGCGAGCTCGGATTCCTTGGCTGCGAGGGCCTGCGTGACCCGTCCTCGTCCCTGTCCGACGAGCTTGCCGAACGCGGCCTTGTTCTCGGGGGCGACCTGGCGCATCGAGGCGTTCAGGACGGCCAGCGGCGATCCCTCCGCGACGTGCGCCGCGCGAGCGGCTTTCAGCTCGGCGGTGTCGGCTGCCGCGGCGATGGCGTCGAGCGCCGCCGCGACCGCGGCTTCGACCGCTTCCGGGGTGATTTCGAGAGACTCAGACACGAGAGTCGAGTCTACCGGCGCACGGTGCCGCGCTCAGACGCCGCCCGTACCCGTACTCGTGCCGTCGAACTTGCCTGCGCCGCGCTGCATCGCGATGAGCTCGGTGTTGGTGCCGTCCTGGTGCTGACGCGGGTCGCGTCCCCCCGCCGGTCCGCCGGGCGCCCCTGCTCCTCCCCGGAGCTTGGGCGACCGACGCGTGCGGATCTCGAGCCAGCGCGCGACGCCGGACAGCATGAGGCACATGATGATGTAGATGCCGCCGATCACGAATGCGGACTGCAGCACGGGGCGGCCCTGCTGCGAGGTCAGCTGCTTCGCGAAGTACAGCAGCTCCGGGTAAGTGATGATGAAACCGAGCGCGGTGTCCTTGAGGGTCACGACGAGTTGGGCGACGATCACGGGCAGCATCGCGCGGATCGCCTGGGGCAGGAGGATCAGTCGCATGACGCCGCTCTTGCGGAGTCCGATCGCGTAGCCGGCTTCCTTCTGGCCGCGAGGCAGAGATTCGACGCCGGCGCGGAGCACCTCGGCGAGCACGGAGCCGTTGTAGACCATGAGCGCGATCACGACGGCCCAGTACGGCTCCATCTTCACGCCGACCGTCGGCAGGCCGTAGTAGAGCAGCATCATGAGCACGAGCACGGGAACCGCGCGGAAGACCTCGGTGATGACGGTCACGGGTACGCGGATCCAGGCCTGGTCGGACAGGCGGCCGATCGCGAGCACGAACCCGACGACGAGGCTCAGGACGCCGGCGAGGGCGAACGCGGCGAGGGTGCGACCGAGGGCGCCGAAGATCTGCGTCCACACGGCGCTGAAGGTGAAGACGTACCAGCGCGATGCGTCGAACTGCCCGCTGACGGCGAAGCGCCAGACGATGAAGCCGAGCAGGGCGAGGATGACGACCACGGTCGCCACCCCGAGCAGACGGTTCCGCAGGATCGCCTTCGGACCGGGGACGTCGTACAGGACGGAAGTCATCGCGCGATCCTCCACTTGTTCTCGAGATATCGCTGGAGCCAGCTGAGCAGCAGGACGAGGGCGACGAAGATCGCCGCCACCCACAGGAGGACGACGAGCGCATTCTCACCGCGCTCGCTGAGGTAGGAGCGGATCGCTCCCAGCTCGAGGACCGAGAATCCGGCGGCCACCGTCGTGTTCTTGAGAAGAGCGATGAACACGCTCATCATCGGCGGGACGACCGAGCGGAACGCCTGCGGGAGCACGACCAGGGACATGACCTGGCCGAAGGGAAGGCCGATGGCCCTGGCGGCCTCCGCCTGCCCGACCGGGACGGTGTTGATACCGGCACGCAGCACTTCGGCGACATAGGTCGCGGTGTAGATGCCGATCGCGAGGATGCCGAGGATGGTGGTGCTGAGCTTCGGCAGTCCCAGCTGGGGGTAGCCGAAGACGAAGAAGAAGAAGACGAGCGTCAGGGGGGTGTTGCGAATGAGGTTCACGTACACCGTGCCGACGCCTCGAGCGATCGGGACGGGTGAGACGCGCATGGCGCCCACGATGATCCCGAGGACGAGAGCGAGGACACCGCCGCCGAAGAAGATCAGCAGGGTGTTGCCCAGCGCCCTTCCCCACAGGTCGGTGTTTCCGAAGATGACGTCCACGCCGTCCTCCCCTTCTGAGTTCTGAGGAGGGGGCGGCCGCGGCGGGCCGCCCCCTCGGGTCGTTCAGTCGATCAGTCGACGGCCGGCTGGGTGACCTCGATGCCCGAAGAGCCGAGGTTCTTGTCGAAGATCGCCTGCCAGATGTCGCCGCCGTCGGTGAACATCGTGTTGATGAACTCCTGCAGCGCGGCGTCGTCCTTCGCGAGGCCCACGCCGTAGCGCTCCTCGGTGAACGGCTCGCCGACGACCTTGAGGTTGTCGGGATCCTGCGCCGCGTAGCCGATCAGGATCGCCTGGTCGGTCGTGACGGCCTGGACCTCACCCGAGAGCAGCGCCTCGACACACGCGGAGTACAGGTCGAACTCCTTGGTCGGGACCTCCGGGTAGTTGGTGCGGATGTTCTGGATCGGCGTGGAGCCGGTCGCCGAGCACACCGTGGTGTCCGCGTTGAGGTCGGCCTCGCTCTTGATGTCGTCGTTGTCGGCGGCGACGAGCAGGCCCTGTCCCGTGATGAAGTACGGACCGGCGAAGGCGATCTGCTCCTTGCGCTTGTCGGTGATCGAGTACGTGCCCACGTAGTAGTCGATGTCGCCGTTGGTGATCGCCTGCTCGCGGTTCGCCGATGCGATCGGCTTGAACTCGATCTTGTCCTCGTCGTAGCCGAGCGAGGCGGCGATCCAGCGGGCGATGTCGACGTCGAAGCCGGTGCGCTCATTGGTCGTCACGTCGAGGTAGCCGAGTCCGGGCTGGTCCTCCTTGACGCCGACGACGACCTTGTCGCGCTCCTTGATCGCGTCGAACGTGGGGCTCCCCTCGAGGTCGACGTCCGTCGCCACCTCGAACCAGGTCGAGTCCTCTCCGCCCTCGTCGCCACCGGTGCCTCCGCCGGGGTTCGAGGGGCTGCCGCTGTTGCAGGCCGTCAGGGCGAGCAGTGCTGCGGCTGCGATACCGAGTCCTGCCAGTGTCCGTGTGCGTCGCATGTGCGTCTCCTTCGTGTGCTGTGTGTGCAGGGTCTGTGAAGTGTGCGGGGTGCGCGAGAGAGGGTCAGTGCGTGAGGAGCTTCGAGAGGAAGTCCTTGGCCCGGTCGCTCTTCGGGCTCGTGAAGAACTCCTCGGGCTTCGCCTCTTCCACGATCTGCCCGTCGGCCATGAAGACGACGCGGTCGGCCGCCTTGCGGGCGAACCCCATCTCGTGGGTCACGACGATCATCGTCATGCCCTCCTGAGCGAGCTCGACCATGACGTCGAGCACCTCGTTGATCATCTCGGGGTCGAGCGCGCTGGTGGGCTCGTCGAAGAGCATCACCTTCGGATGCATCGCGAGTGCGCGGGCGATCGCGACGCGCTGCTGCTGGCCGCCGGACAGCTGCGCGGGGAGCTTCGATGCCTGCTGGGCGACGCCGACGCGCTCGAGCAGGGCCATCGCCTCCTTCTCGGCATCCGCCTTCTTCTGGCCGCGGACCTTGATCGGGCCGAGCGTCACGTTCTCGAGGATCGTGAGGTGCGCGAAGAGGTTGAACGACTGGAACACCATGCCGACGTCGGCACGGAGGTTCGCAAGTCCCTTGCCCTCGGCGGGCAGAGCCTTGCCGTCGATGCTGATCGTTCCGCTCGTGATGGTCTCGAGGCGGTTGATCGTGCGGCACAGGGTCGACTTGCCCGACCCCGACGGGCCGATCACGACCACGACCTCGCCGGCGTTGACCGTGAGGTTGATATCCGTGAGCGCCTGGAAGTCGCCGTAGTGCTTCTGCACGTCGTCGACCACGACGAGGGGCTTATCAGAGGTCATCATTTCTCCAAACTAGCCACGGGGGTGGCGGGTCTCCAGGCGGGCTCGTCGAGATTTACACGTTCGTAATCCCCTGATCGAGCCCGTTCCGGCCGACCAGCGGAGTGCCCCCCGGTCCGCCCCCGCAGACCGTGGGGGCGTCCCTGCTGCCGTGCCCCTCCCCCGAAGGGCGCGAGGCAGCAAGCCTCCGATCGGATGAGATCGCGAGGCGATCCGGCGGGATGCCTGAGCCCGAGCCTGCGGGCAGGTCGTCGGGTCTGTGGCATCTGAATTCTCCGTCGAATCGTGCGCGATCGACCCCAGATTGGCAGAGCAGGATGCCGCGACGAGAACTTCTTGAGGATTTCTTGAGGCGTCAGTCGCGCTGCTCGCGGAAGTACTCGACCGCCCCGGGGTGCAGGGGAACAGGACCCGTGAAGATCGCCTGGGTGCGGTCGAGGAGCGCGGCGGCCGGCACATCGTGCGCGAGCCGGGTGCGACCGTCGAAGAGTCCTCGCAGGACGTCGCGCACCACCCCTGGCGGAGTATCGCTCGAGGTGACGAGGTAGTTCGGCACCGCGAGCGTCGGCTCCGACTCCTCCAGGCCGTACAGACCGACCGGCAGATCGGAGGGCCGGTACGCGTACGAATACCGCTCGTTCACGTCGTTCACCCAGCTCTGCTCGATGGGCAGGAGCCGCACGGGCGTGGTCTGCGCCAGTTCGGCGATGCCGGGGGTCGGGATGCCGCCGACCCAGAAGAATCCGTCGATCTCCGCGCTCTCGAGCGCCTCGATCGACGCGGCGAGGCCGAGCTCCGGGTCGCTGATCGACGAGGGATCCACGTCGGCGGCATCCAGCACCCGCGACGCGATGACGTTGACCCCGGAGTTCTCGGCCCCCAACGAGACGACGCGCCCCGAGAGGTCGTCGAGTCCGTCGATGTCGGAGTCGGAACGCACCACGACGTGCAGGTACTCGTCGTACAGACGGGCGACGGCCTGCACAGGCAGCGGCTCCGGGAAGGCGCCCTCGCCCTCCACGGCATCCGCGGCTGCATCCCCCTGTGCGAAGCCGAGGAGAGCATCCCCCGAACTGACGCGGAGCAGGTTGTCGACCGAGCCGGCGGTCTGTTCCGCGGTCACGCGGACATCGAGGGCGGCGGAGAGCTCGTCGGCCAGGCCTTCGCCGTAGGCGAAGTAGACGCCGTTGGCGCCTCCCCCCGCGATCTCGTACGCGGTGTCGTCCCACTCGCCGGAACGCGGCGAGCACGCGGTGACCGACGCCGCGACGAGCACGGCGAGCACTCCGGCCACGATCGGGCGCGCGGCCTCGCGCCGCCTCATGCGTGGACTCCGTCCGGCAGGAGCAGCGTGACGAGCAGTCCGCCGCCGTCCGGCGACTCGACGAGGAGCTCGGCGCCGAGGGAGTCGAGCAGGTCGGTCGCGATCGCGAGCCCGAGCCCCGAACCCGGAGTGTCCCCCCTGTCATCGCTGCGCCAGAACCGATCGGTGGCGGTGGCCGCCTGCTCGGCGGTGAGACCGGGACCCTGGTCGCGCACGGTGAGCCGGCACGACTGCTCGTCCCGCCGCGCCGTGACGACCACGATCGAATCGGGTGTCGAGTACTTCACGGCGTTGTCGATCACGGCATCCAGGGCGCTCTCGACGATCGTCCGGTCGGTCACGCTCATCACCGGCTCGCCTCCCGTCGCCACGACGGAGATCCCCCGGTGGCCGGCGACGTCGCGCCACGCCTCCGCGCGCCGACCGGCGAGGGCCGTGAGGTCGACCGCCGAGATCGCGGTGTCGCCGCGTCCGCCCCTGGCCAGCCCGAGCAGCGTCTCGAGGATGCGCGCCATGCGCCGCCCCTCCTCGCGTGTCTCCTCGACGTCGTCGCGCCAGTCGTCGCCGAGTCCCGTCGACAGGTGCTCGACGCGCAGGAGCAGGGCGTTGAGGGGGTTCCGAAGCTCGTGGGAGGCGTTCAGCGCGAACTCCTGCTGCCTCGTCATGACGCGTTCGATCTCGTCGGCCATGCCGTTGAACACGCGCGTCATCCGTCGCAGTTCGGGCGGCCCCGTGTCCTCGGAGACGCGGGCGTCCATCTCCCCTCTCTCGATCGCGGCCATCGCCTCGTCGAGTCGCCGCACGGGCGAGAGCACCCAGCGCGCGAGCTGCATCACCAGCAGGATGCCGAGACCCACCGTGGCCAGCGCCACGAGCGAGAGGACGATGACCTGCTGCACGATCTCGGCCCGCGGAGCCGCGGTGTCGGCCGACACCATGACCGCTCCGATCACGTCACCGTCGTCGAAGACCGGCTCGACGAGCGACGACTCGGCGACGCTCCACGGGAACACCGGCGCCGGGGCCTCCGCTCGCCGCCCCGACAGCGCGAGGCCCACGCGCGCGGTCTCCTCGTCGGACAGCACGTCGTCATCACGGTCACCCGCCGCCCACGCGGTGCCGGCGAGATCGAACACGCGGACGTCGATGTCGTACACCTCGTGGAACCGGCGCACCTCGGCGTCGATCACCGTGGCGCTCCCCGAGCGCAGCGCCTGTCTCGCACTGGTCACGAAGTACGCGAGATCACCGAGCTGCTCGGTGTAGAAGGCCTGTTGGATGCTGCGCGTCGCGCTCCACGCCGTGGCGCCGCCGAGAGACACGAGGATCGCGATCAACGGCACGAGGAAGACGACGACCAGGCGTCTGCGCATCCCTCAGCCCGCCAGCCGGTAGCCGACGCCGCGGACGGTCTCGATCAGCCGGCGCTGACCTGCTTTGCGACGGATCGCTCCGACGTGCACCTCGAGGGAATGGCCGAATCCGCGCCAATCGGTGTTCCACACCTCGCGGATCAGTCTCTCCTTCGGCACGGCCACGCCGGGGTAACGCGCGAGCACCGCGACGATGTCGAACTCCTTGCGCGTCAGCTCTATGGGGCCTCCGTCGACCATGACCTGCCGGGCCACGAGATCGATCCGCACCGCGCCACCGTCGAGATCGACGACGCCCTCCGACTCCGGTCGCACCGGGCGGGAGCGCCTCGTGACCGCCTCGATGCGGGCGAGCAGCTCGTGCACGTCGTAGGGCTTGACCACGAAGTCGTCGGCGCCGGCCCGCAGCCCCTTGATGCGCTCGGTCACCTGATTGCGTGCCGTCACGATCACGATCGGCACGTCGGAGCGTCCGCGGATGCGCCGGCACAGGTCGATGCCGTCGACATCGGGGAGGCCGAGGTCCAGGAGGACGACCTCGGTGTCGGCGCCGAGGAGGTCGAGCGCTGCGGCGCCGTCGGCCGCGCGCACCGTGGCGTAGCCGGATCGGGCGAGGAACGCGTCGAGTGCGGCGGCGACGCGCTCGTCGTCCTCCACGATCAGAATCCGCATCGACCCCGGTCCCCTTCTCCGCCCACGCGCAGGGACAAACCCTACCAGCCGGGGTGCCCGTCGAAGAGTCGTCGACGGCGGTGTCAGGGAAAGGGTCAGGCAGGGGTGCCGGCGCGCTGCGCGAAGGCGCTCTCGTACAGGCACACGCTCGCTGCGGTGGCGAGGTTCAGGGACTCGGCCCGGCCGAAGATCGGCAGCTTCAGCACCCGGTCGGCGCGGTCGAGCGCGTCGTCGTCGAGCCCCCGTGCCTCGTTCCCGAACAGCCACCCCGTCGGCCCGGCGAGCACCCCCTCGGCACGTGCCTGCAGCAGATCATCGCCCTTGACGTCCGCGGCGAGGATCGTGAGCCCGGCGGCATGCGCGCGCTGCACGACGTCGTCGAGCTCGGCTCCCACCGACACCGGGAGGTGGAAGAGGGAGCCCGTGGTCGCGCGCACGACCTTCGGGTTGTAAGGGTCGACAGTGCGGCCGGTGAGCACGACGGCATCGGCGCCCGCCGCGTCCGCCGCCCGGATGATCGTGCCCAGGTTCCCCGGGTCGCGGATCTCCTCGCAGATCGCGACCAGCCGGGGCGACGCGTCGAAGATGTCGCGCACCGAGGTCGGCGTCTGCCGGACGACGGCGACGAGCCCCTGCGGCGTCACGGTGTCGGCCATGGCATTGAGCACGTACTCGGTGACGAACTCCACCGTGACGTCGGCATCCGACGCCTTCGCGCGGATGTCGGGATGCTTGTCCCATCCGGTCGGCGTCGCGAACAGTTCGACGATCGCCTCGGGGCTGTAGGTGAGCGCCTCGCGGACCGCCTGCGGCCCTTCCGACAGGAACAGACCCGTCTCTGCGCGCGCGCTGCGCTTGGTCAGCTTCGCGACAGCACGGACTCGGGGGGACCGGGGGTTCTCCAGCACGATCTCAGTCTAGGGAACAGCGACGCCTGATCCGCGGAGAACAGCGGGGAAACGACAGAGGGCGCCTTCCCGGAGGAAGGCGCCCTCTGTGCTGACGAGCCGCTTACGCAGCCGACTTCGGCGCGTTGACGTCGGAAGGCAGAGCCTTCTTGGCCGTCTCGACGAGCGTCGTGAACGTCGCCGCGTCGTTGACCGCGAGGTCGGCGAGCATGCGACGGTCGACCGTGACACCCGCGAGGCCGAGGCCCTGGATGAAGCGGTTGTACGTGATGCCGTTCTGGCGTGCAGCGGCGTTGATGCGCTGGATCCAGAGGCGACGGAAGTCACCCTTGCGCTTGCGACGGTCCCGGTACGAGTAGACCAGGGAGTGGATGACCTGCTCCTTGGCCTTCCGGTACAGGCGCGAACGCTGACCGCGGTAGCCGGACGCGCGCTCGAGGATGACGCGGCGCTTCTTGTGGGCGTTTACTGCCCGCTTGACTCTTGCCATTTTCGTGTGTTCCTATTCGTGCGTTCGGCGCGTCAGCGGCCGAGAAGCTTCTTGGCGACCTTGAAGTCGGCCTTCGAGAGCACCTGGTCCTGGTTCAGGCGACGGGTGCGACGGCTCGACTTGTGCTCGAGGTTGTGGCGCATGTTCGCCTGCTGCTTCTTCAGCTTGCCGCTGCCGGTGATCTTGAAGCGCTTCTTAGCACCCGAGTGGGTCTTCTGCTTCGGCATCTTCTCTTCCTTCGTATGGCGCCTTCTCAGGCGACGGGGTCAACCCGCGGTGCGGGAGTCGGTGGGGGCGGTCGTCACTCCGCCGCGGCCTCGGCCGGAGCATCGGCCTCGTGCTTGGCGTCGCGCGCTGCCTGCTTCTTCGCGTCGCGGACGGCGTTCTGCTCCTGCTTCGCCTCGGACTTGCTCTTCAGCGGGGCCACGATCATCACCATGTTGCGACCGTCGATGGTCGGGTTCGACTCGACGGTGCCGAGCTCGGCGACGTCCTCGGCGAACTTGCGCAGCAGACGCACACCCTGCTCGGGACGCGACTGCTCACGACCGCGGAACAGGATCATGGCCTTGACCTTGTCGCCGGCCTTGAGGAAGCCCTCGGCGCGCTTGAGCTTCGTCGTGTAGTCATGCGCCTCGATCTTCAGACGGAAGCGGACCTCCTTGAGAATGGTGTTCGCCTGGTTGCGGCGAGCTTCCTTCTCCTTCTGGGCGGCTTCGTACTTGAACTTGCCGTAGTCCATGATCTTGACCACGGGAGGCTTCGAGTTGGGGGCCACCTCGACGAGGTCGAGGTCGGCTTCCTGCGCAAGGCGCAGCGCCGCCTCGATGCGGACGACGCCGATCTGCTCACCCGCGGGGCCGACGAGGCGGACCTCGGGGACGCGGATGCGCTCATTGGTGCGGGGATCGCTGATGCGGAACTCCTTAGACGATGGGATTCGGCCATCAGGATGCTGTCTGCATCCCGAGCGAAATCGGAATCGTCCCCCACCCGCCGACGGTCAGACGCCGGCTTCGCACCCTGTCTACCGGACGCATCTGACGACGCGATCCGGCGGAGTGCAAGACCCGGTAGCCTGGAACGGCAAGCGCGGGTGGGAAGTGAATCCTCTTTCGTACCGGAGCATGACGCTCCGGAGCCCGACACAGTCTAACAGAGAGCAAGGCGAAGTGACGAACCAGGTATCGGACGATTCCGCACGCGAGCGCGAGGAGCGCTGGGCACGGCAGGAGGAGGCCGCCTCGTCGGCCACCCGCGACATCGCCGACGTGCCCGCCGTGGAGGTCATCACCACCGCCGCCGTGCACCTCATGAGCGCCGCCGCCGTGAAGCTGGGGCTCGCCGACGACCCGAATGCGGCCGAGCAGCTCGACCTCGACGAGGCCCGCAAGCTCATCAACGCCCTCGCCGGTCTGATCACCGCCGGCGCGCCGGAGATCAGCGACATGCACGCCCGCTCCCTGCGCGACGGACTGCGTTCCCTCCAGCTCGCGTTCCGCGAGGCGTCGACCATCCCCGATCCGATCGGCAAGGGTCCCGGCGAGAAGTGGACCGGCCCGGTCACCTGACCGACCCCGCGGATCCTGCTCCGGATCGTCGATCGAGCACGTCTCCCCCGGTCGTTGAGCGAGCGTCCCTCTTCGGGTCGTTGAGCGAACCCAGCGAGACGAAACGCCCTACCGCTCCAGGACCACGGGCGCCGCCGTCGACGGACCCCCGCACGGGTCGGTGGAGTGCGTCCAGTCGATCGTCTCCTCGGACTCCGCGAGGAGGATGCCGTCGGCATCGAACACGCGGACGGTGATGTCGTCCGGAGCGCTGAAGCCGAACCCGAACGCCCCGGCGTCTCCGCGCTCCGGCACAGAGAGGTCGGTGCTCGGCGTCGTCTCGACTCCCGGCGCCGTCGAGCACCCCGCGTCCACGCACACCTGCAAGAAGACGTCGGAGCCGTAGGCCGAGGAGTCGATCGTCACCACGTTGCTCCAGCCGATCGCCGTGCAGGCACCGGGCGGGAATGCACACCCGGCGAGCAGCGTGACCGCGGCCACCAGCATTCCGACCGCGCCCACCCGTCTCATGCCGCGAGCCTAGCGCTGCCGGGCATCAGGCGGAGCGACGGAGCTTGACCGTGAGGGAGTCGGCGAGCACCGCGATGCGATCGTCGGCCGCCCACCGCTGCGCGAGACGGGCGAGCACGGCATCCAGCACTTCACGCTCGAGACCGTCGACGAGCTCCAGGACGACGACGAGCTCGGGACCCCGCAGCCGCGCGTCCGGGTCGCCGGCGGCGACCGACACGTCGATCACGGCGAGCTCGTGTGCGACGCTCTCCTGGAGGGCACGGAAGACCTCCGGCGACAGGAAGCTGGGCTCCCACGCAAGCCCCTGCGCGATCGACCAGACCGCGGGTCGACGGATGACGAACTCGGTGTCGGCGGTCGGGTCGAGCACGATGAGATCCGTGTCCTCGGCGGATGCCGACAGAGCCACGCGCACGGCCTCGACGGGGATCGGCCGCGCCGCGGCATCCCAGTGCTGCATCGTCTGCACCGACGAGAACACCGGCTGCACGCGACGCCCGTCGGGCGCCGCGACCGTCACGATCGACAGCTCCTGCGTCTTGTCGACGGCGAGACCGCTGGGCGCCACGCCCTCCTCGCCCTTCTCGGCGATGAGGGGAATCAGCACCCGCGCGGCGCGGAACGCGTCGACCACCTCGACCTGCGACCCCTCGCCCGCGCGGAACCTCAGCAAGGCCGACAGCAGCGCGGGGTCGGCTGATCCGTCGTCGCCGGAGTGCGGGTTCGACTCGAAGCTGCGGCCCTCCCACGGCACCCCGGCCGAGTCGGCGTGGTGATGCCCGACGGGGCCCGGGTCGTCAGTCCCCTGCGACATCCAGAGCCTCGGCCAGCGTGAACGCGCCGGCGTAGAGGGCCTTCCCGACGATCGCACCCTCGACACCGAGCGGCACGAGGTCGCGAAGAGCGATGATGTCGTCGAGATTCGAGATGCCGCCCGACGCCACGACGGGCTTCGGCGTGCGCGAGGTGACCTCGCGAAGCAGTTCGAGGTTCGGGCCCTTGAGCGTCCCGTCCTTGGTGACGTCGGTGACGACGTAGCGGCTGCACCCGGCATCCTCGAGGCGCTCCAGCACCTCCCAGAGGTCGCCACCCTCCTTCGTCCAGCCGCGCGCGGCCAGCGTCGTGCCGCGCACGTCGAGCCCCACGGCGATGGCCTCGCCGTAGCGGCCGATGACGTCGGCAGCCCACTCGGGGTTCTCCAGTGCAGCGGTTCCGAGGTTGATGCGCGTCGCACCGCTCTCGAGGGCGGCCTCCAGCGTCGCGTCGTCGCGGATGCCGCCGGACAGCTCGACGTTCACGTTGCGGTACTGCTTGATGACCTTGCGCAGGATCGGGGCGTTGCTGCCGCGTCCGAACGCCGCATCGAGGTCGACGAGGTGGATCCACTTCGCACCCTGCGACACCCACTCGCCGGCCGCGTCGAGCGGGTCGCCGTAGCTGGTCTCGGTGCCGGCCTCACCCTGGGTCAGCCGAACGGCCTTGCCGCCGGCCACATCGACCGCGGGAAGCAGGGTGAGAGAGGGGGACTGCGCGAAGTCGTTCATGACGTCCTCAGGTGAGATGGGATGCGCCTGATCACCGGCACGAGAAACGACATTAGCCTCCGCGGCAGTCCGCTCCAAATGAGATGACGGTGAGGGACCGGCCACACGCTGTAGCCTCGATATCACGTCTATTCGGTCGATGAGGAGATGGTTCATGGCGCGCGACGGGGAAGCATACGGCGGAGGCCCCCTGCGGCGGGGTAACACTCCCCCGCCACCGGCGCCCGAGATCGTCGAGCACGTGCCCCTCTCACCGCAGGACGACGACGACTGGCCCACTCTTCCGGCCAGCGCGCTGCGACCGCGGCCCGAGACACTCGACCAGGCCGATGGCGACGCAGGAACGGCGCCGTCGACGCGCGCCGAGGCCGCGGCCGCTGCATCCGGGGGATCGCCCGCCGCTCCCGTGCGGCCCGAGGCGCCCGTCTCCCCGACGCCCGGCACTCCTGCCGCCGCGCCTTCCGCGCCCGGAGCGCCCGGCGCACCGGCCCAGCCGACCGCACCGGCCCAGCCGACCACGCCCTCTCAGCCGACCGCACCGGCGAGCCAGCCCATCGTCTCCTCCGTCCCGACGCTGCTGCCTGCTCCGACAGCGCCGCCTGCCCCGACCTCCGTGCCCACGACGGCGCCGGTTCCGACGCGTCCCGCTCCGGCAGCGCCGACGGCACTGCCGGTGCAGCCGCTCCAGCCCGGGCAGCCCGCGCCGGTGCAGCCTGCGCAGCCGGTGCGCTCTGGCCAGCCGGCCGCCCCTGTCGCGTCGGCGCCCGTCGCCCCGGCCACCGGAGCTCCGGCGGCGCCCGCTGCTCCCCCGTCGATGCCGTCCGGTGCCCAGGGCGCACCGGGACCCGCCGGTACCGCCCCGACCGTCGATCCGCTCACCTCATCGCGTCGACTCCAGCGGGAGCAGGGCCTGGAGCGACGCTCCTTCCTGCAGCAGGACCCCCGCGAGGAGCCCGCCCGCCACGGAGGTCGCGGCGTGCTCAACCGGCTCGGCTTCTCCCTCGCCCCGAACGCGCAGGAGCGCGCGGTGCGCGAGGACGAGCACGCCGTGAGCCGGCACTGGCCGGGCCCGCGCACGGTCGCGGTCGTGAACGGCAAGGGCGGTGCGGGCAAGACCCCCGCGACCGTGCTGCTCTCGGCCGTGTTCGCGCAGTACGGCGGGGCCGGGGTGCTCGCCTGGGACAACAACCAGACCCGCGGCACGCTCGGCTGGCGCACCGAGACCGGCGCCCACGACCGCACACTGCTCGAGCTGCTCCCGCAGACGCAGCGGCTCCTCGGCGCCCAGGGTCAGTCGGCGGACCTCGCCCACTTCGTGCATCATCAGCCGCAGGAGAAGTACGACGTGCTGCGCTCGAAGCCCATCCGTCTCGCGCACGAAAACCGGCTGAGCCCCGATGACGTGGACGCGATCCACGCCGTGGCTGCGAAGTTCTACCGCCTCATCATCATCGACTCCGGCAACGACGAGTCCGACCCGATGTGGCTGCGGATGATCGAGCTCGCCGACCAGATCGTCGTCGCCACCACCACCCGCGACGATCATGCGGAGGCCGGCGCTCTGCTGCTCGAGGCCCTCGAGGACCGCGACGAGCGCTCAGCGCGACTGGCGCGCGAGTCTGTGGTCGTGGTCAGCCAGGCCGACCCCAAGGCGTCGTCGGCCGACGTCGCCGAGGTCGTGGCCGGGTACCAGCCGCTCGCCCGCGACGTCGTGCAGATCCCGTTCGACCGTGAGATGGTCGACGGCCACCTGCGGCTGCGGGCTCTGGCCGCGCCGACGCAGCGCGCCTGGCTGTCGGCCGCTGCCGCGGTCGCACGCGGCTTCTGATCAGTCGCGCAGGCTGTTCACCCAGTTGCGCAGCAGCTGGATGCCGGCTTCCCCGGACTTCTCGGGGTGGAACTGCGTGGCGGAGAGCGGACCGTTCTCGACGGCCGCGAGGAACGGCTCACCGTACGTCGACCAGGTGAGCACGGGCTGCGGGAACGGCGGGATGACGTCGAGCTCCCACGACTGCGCCGCGTACGAGTGCACAAAGTAGAACCGCTCGTCTTCGATCCCACGGAACAGGATGCTGTCTGCGCCCGGCTCCACCGTGTTCCACCCCATGTGGGGCAGCACCGGAGCGTTGAGCTCGGTGACGGCACCCGGCCATTCGCCGAGCCCCTCCGCATCGGTGCCGCGCTCGACGCCGTGGGCGAAGAGCACCTGCATGCCGACGCAGATCCCGAGAACCGGGCGGCCCCCCGCGAGGCGGCGATCGATGATCTCGTCCCCTCCGTGCGCGTGGAGCGCGTCGCGGACCGCCTGGAACGCGCCGACGCCGGGGACGAGCAGGCCGTCGGCCTCGAGCGCCTCGGTGCGGTCGCGGGTGAGCACGGCATCCGCGCCTGCCGCGACGAGTGCCTTGACGGCGGAGTGCACGTTGCCCGACTCGTAGTCGAACACGGCGACGCGGGGTGCCCCGGTCACAGCGCGCCCTTCGTGGAGGGGATGCCGTCGACGAGCGGGTCGAGCGCCTTCGCCTGGCGGAACGCCCTCGCGAACGCCTTGTACTCGGCCTCGGCGATGTGGTGCGGATCGCGTCCGCCCAGCACCCGCACGTGCACGGTCAGCCCGGCGTTGAACGTGATCGCCTCGAACGTGTGGCGGACGAGGGAGCCGGTGAAGTGGCCGCCGATGAGGTGGTGCTCGAAACCCGCCGGCTCGCCCGTGTGGACGAGGTAGGGGCGCCCCGAGATGTCGACCACGGCCTGGGCGAGTGCCTCGTCGAGGGGCACGAGCGCGTCCCCGTAGCGGGAGATGCCGGATTTGTCGCTCAGCGCCTCGCGGATCGCCTGGCCGAGCACGATCGAGATGTCCTCGACCGTGTGGTGAGCGTCGATGTTCGTGTCGCCCGAGGCGCGGACAGTGAGGTCGGTCAGGGAGTGCTTCGCGAACGCCGTCAGCATGTGATCGAAGAAGGGCACCGACGTGTCGATGTGGCTCGCACCGGTGCCGTCGAGGTTCAGCTCGAGCTCGACAGTGGACTCCGAAGTGCTGCGCACACGCGTCGCGGTGCGAGGGGTCAGGGCGGTGCTGCTCATGAAGCCGATCCTATCGAGGCCAGTGCGTCGAGGAACGCGGTGGTCTCCGCCTCCGTGCCGGCGGTGACCCGGAGGTGCCCCGGGATGCCCACGTCGCGGATCAGCACGCCGCGGTCGTACAGCTGCTGCCAGACCGCACGGGGATCGGAGACGCCCCCGAAGAGCACGAAGTTCGACCATGATTCGTGGGGCGTGTACCCGAGCGCCTCGAGCGTCGCCGAGATGCGGTCGCGCTGCTCGATGATCTCCTCGACCATGCCGAGCATGACGTCGGAGTTGCGCAGAGCCGCGATGGCGGCGGCCTGCGTGAGCGCGCTCAGGTGGTAGGGCAGTCGCACGAGGCGCAGCGCGTCGATGAACGCGGGATCGGCCGCGAGGTAGCCGACGCGTGCACCCGCGAAGGCGAAGGCCTTGCTCATCGTGCGCGAGACCGCGAGTCGCGGACGGCCGTCGAGCAGCGTGAGCGCCGATGGCGCCTCGCGCGGAGCGAACTCCTGATACGCCTCATCGACCACGACGATCCCGCGGCTGGCCTCGTACACCGCCTCGATCACATCGAGCGACAACGGGGTTCCGGTCGGGTTGTTCGGCGCGCACAGGAGGATCACATCGGGGTCGGCCTCTTCGACCTGCGCGGCAGCATCGTCGGGAGTGAGCGAGTAGTCGGGCTGGCGCGTGCCGGCGACCCACGTCGCGCCCGTGCCCTGCGCGATGAGCGGGTACATCGAGTAGGTGGGTGCGAAGCTGAAAGCGGTGCGCTCCGGACCGCCGAACGCCTGAAGGATGTGCTGCAGGACCTCGTTCGAGCCGTTCCCTGCCCAGATCTGCTCCGCCTCGAGACCGTGCCCGAGATACTCGGCGAACCCCTCGCGCAGGGTGGTGAACTCGCGGTCGGGGTAGCGGTTGACGTCACGCAGAGCCACGGCGATGTCATCGAGAATGTCGCTCGCCACGGCATCCGGGACGGGATGCGTGTTCTCGTTGACGTTCAAGGCGATGGGCAGCGGCGCCTGAGGGGCCCCGTAGGGAGTGAGTCCTCGAAGATCGTCACGAAGCGGGAGGTCGGCGAGTGATGCGGTCACCCTTCCCATGGTAGGCCGCGCAGTGGCGCCCGGCTGCCGGGTGACGTCACTCGGAGTACTGCGCGGGGATCGCGATCTCCTGGCCGATCTGGAGGGCGCCGCCCTGGAGGACGTTCAGACGGGTGATGTCGCCGATGACCTCTCGCGGGTCGGCACCCGGCGCGACGCTCTCGGCGATCGACCACAGGGTGTCGCCCGGCATCACGGTGACCGTCTCGAACGATGCCGTCGCGACGCTCTCGTTCGAGGCGAGGGCCGTGCCCCCGCTCAGAGCCGCGAACGCGATGCCCCCGGCGAGCGGGACGGCGGCGAGAGCGAGCAGGAAGCGGCGACCGCGCGCCGTCAGCCGGAGCCGCGTCGCCGGACGTGCCGGAAGGACCGCTGCGGTGCTGAAGGTGATGGTGGTCATCTGGTGCTCCTCTGCTCTACCGCTGTGCGTCTGCATCAGCGATGAAGTTGGCGTAGCGTTCGCATTCGCGACTCGGCCGGGAGTCATGAATGCGAAGCTACGTTCCGAAGGTATCTTCGAATTCGAACATCTGTCAAGAGTTCTTCGAAACCCGTCCTCCGAATCAGCCGACACACTCGAACAGATCTTCCAGATCGGCGTGATTCTCGGATACGGTTTCGATACGCACACCCCATCACGGACCACCGACATTCGAATCCGGACCGCGATACCGCACACCTGAGGAGCACCATGAGCGAGATCTCCGCCCCCGAGTCCGAGGCGCCGCGCACTCGGCGGAGGAAGAGCCTCAGCCCCAAGCAGATGGCGATCCTCGAGGTCATCCAGACGTCGATCAGCCGCTACGGCTACCCGCCGAGCATGCGCGAGATCGGCGACGCGGTGGGGCTGAAGTCGCTCTCCAGCGTCACCCACCAGCTCGGACAGCTCGAGCTGAGCGGGTATCTGCGCCGCGACCCCGGCAAGACCCGTGCCATGGAGGTGCTGATCGATTTGCCGGGCACCGGCGCTGAGAACCCGGCCGATGTCGCGACCCCGGTGGGCGACGCCGCCCTCGTCCCGCTGGTCGGCCGCATCGCCGCCGGCGTGCCGATCACCGCCGACCAGCAGGTCGAGGAGATCTTCCCCCTCCCCCGCCAGCTCGTGGGCAAGGGTGACCTCTTCATGCTCAAGGTCTCCGGCGAGTCGATGATCGACGCCGCCATCTGCGACGGCGACTGGGTCGTCGTCCGCTCGCAGAACAGCGCGGAGAACGGCGAGATCGTCGCCGCGATGCTCGACGGCGAGGCCACGGTCAAGGTGCTGCGTCGCCGCGACGGCCACACCTGGCTGCTGCCGCGCAACTCGGCGTTCGAGCCCATCCTCGGCGACGAGTCCGTGGTGCTCGGCAAGGTCGTCGCGGTCCTGCGCGCCGTCTGAGGTCATGCGTCCGGCGGCGACCGGCTGGTCGGCTGGCCGGCTCCGTCTAGGCTCGGAGGCATGTCCGCACCGTTCGGGTCCTGGCCCTCACCGTTCACTCCGGCATCCGTCGCGGCATCGTCGCCGCGCATCGACGGCGCCCGTTTCGTCGGGGACGAGGTCTGGTGGGGCGAGTCGGTCCCGTCGGAAGGCGGTCGCGTCACCGTCCGGAGCTCGACCGGCGACCAGATCCTCCCGACGCCGTGGAGCGCGCGGTCCCGCGTGCACGAGTACGGCGGCGGCGCGTGGACGGCCGACCACGAGGGGACGCTTTACTTCGTCGACGCGAAGGACCAGCGCGTGCGGAGGATGCCGCGCGGCGGCGAGCCCGTCGTCCTCACAGCCCCTGGCCCTGCGCACGGCGGTCTGCGCGTGCAGCGGGGGCGGCTGTTCGCGGTGCGCGAGGATCTGACCGTCGAACCGCACCGGCGCGCCGTCGTCGAAATCCCGGTCGACGGATCTGCCGCGGACGATCCCGACGCGGTGCGGGTGGTCGTCGAGAGCGACGGCTTCTTCGCGCACCCCGCACCGAGTCCGGACGGACACCGGGTCGCCTGGGTCGAATGGGACGCGACACGTATGCCGTGGCAGTCGGCGCGTCTCGCGGTCACCGACGGCTCTCTCACGACCGTCGTGCCGACGCGCGCCGCTCTGCAGCCGGAGTGGACGGGCGACGACGAACTCGTGGTCGCCGATGACCCGACCGGCCGGTGGGCCCTGCACAGGGTGCGCGTCGACGCCGACGGCCGGTCCTGGACGCCAGAGCCGGTGACCGCCGCCGAGGTGGACGCCGACACGGGGTATGGACTCTGGGTGCTCGGCAACCGCTGGTATCAGCCCCTCGTCGACGGTCGCCTCGTCGCGGTGCGGACCGACGGCAGGGACGCGGTGGTCGTGATCTCCTCCGACGGCAGCGCACGCCCGCTGCCCGTGCCGCCGGACGGCCATGTCAGCGTCGACGACGTCGCCGGGACGCGCATCCTCCTCTCCGGCAGCAGTTCGACGTCCGCTCCCGGTCTCTGGCTCGTCGACGTCGACACCGGCGCCGTCGAGGCCGTCGCCGGCGGCGCACCGGCCGACCCGGCGTGGATGCCCACGGCGTCCGCCCTCGTCGTCGACGGCGCTCATGGCCCCGTGCACGCTTTCGCCTACCCACCGGCCCACCCGGCGGCGACCGCCCCCGAGGGAGAGCTGCCGCCGTACGTCGTGCTCGTGCACGGCGGTCCGACCGCCCACGTCACCGGGGCGACGTCATCGGCCATCACGTTCTACACGAGTCGCGGCATCGGGGTGCTCGACGTGAACTACGGCGGCTCGAGCGGGTACGGGCGCGCGTATCGAGAGCGCCTGGATGGCGCGTGGGGCGTCGTGGACGTCGACGACGTGATCGCTGCGGCGCGCGGGCTCGTCGAGGCGGGGCTCGCCGACCCGGCGCGCATCGCGATCAAGGGCGGTTCCGCCGGCGGCTGGACGGTGCTGTCAGCGCTCGTGCGCGGGGGCACGTTCGCGGCCGGCATCAGCCGGTACGGCGTCGCCGACCTGCGGATGCTCGTCGAGCAGTCCCACGACTTCGAGGCGCACTACATCGAGGGGCTCGTCGGTCCGCTCCCCGAGGCGGAGGACCTCTACGTCGAGCGCTCACCGCTCACGCACGCCGATCGCATCGACGTGCCGGTGCTGCTCATGCAGGGCGGGGAAGACCGCGTGGTGCCGCCGTCGCAGTCGGAGGCGATCCGCGATGCGCTGGCAGCGCGCGGGGTCGAACACGAGTACGTGCTGTACCCGACGGAGGGACACGGGTTCCGCGCCGCGGAGACCATCGTCGACGCCCTGGAGCGGGAGCTCGCGTTCCTCGGCCGGGTGTTCGGCTTCAGCCCGGCGGGCTGATCACTCGCCGACGCGGTTGCGCAGGCGCATAGCTCGCTCCGCCTCGCGAGTGTCCTGCCGCTCGCGGAGCGTCTGACGCTTGTCGTACTCGCGCTTGCCCTTCGCGAGCGCGATCTCGACCTTGGCGCGTCCGTCGGAGAAGTACAGCTTCAGCGGGATGAGCGTGTAGCCGCCCGCCGAGACGGCGTGCGCGAGCTTCGCGATCTCCTCGCGGTGCAGCAGCAGCTTGCGGATGCGCTTGGCCGAGTGATTGGTCCAGTGACCCTGCGAGTACTCGGGGATGTGCACGGCGTCGAGGAACACCTCGTTGCCCTTGACGAACGCGTACCCGTCGCTGAGGTTCGCGCGTCCCTGACGCAGTGACTTGACCTCGGTGCCGGTGAGCACCATCCCCGCCTCGTACGACTTCTCGATGTTGTAGTCGTGACGTGCGCGACGATTGGTCGCGATGACCTTCTCCCCGCGTTCCCTGGGCATGATTCTCTCCTGTGCGTGACGACGTCGGTGACGCGATCCGTCACCGAGCAGCCTGTCAGTCTATACCGCGCCGGGTCAGGTGCGAAGCCACCGGCGGATCGCGAAGCCCGCCGAGAGCGCGGCGAGCACGACGCCGATGATGATCAGCACGGGCACGACGACCGCGGCATCCTGCATCCCGATCCAGGTGGTGATGAACGGCACCCGGCCGCGGAGATAGCCGTTGACGCCGAAGTGCACGCCCGCCACGACCGCCGCGCTCGCGAGCACGGAGCCGAGGAAGGCGGCGAACACGCCCTCCAGCACGAACGGCGTCTGGATGAATCGGTTCGAGGCGCCGACGAGACGCATGATCCCGATCTCCTTGCGTCTCGCGTACGCGGAGAGGCGGATGGTGGTCCCGATGAGCAGGATGGCGGCGATGAGCATGAGCACAGCGATGCCGACCGCGATGTACGTCGCGACGGTCAGCGCCGAGAACAGCGGTTCGAGGTACTGCAGCTGGTCCCGCACCTGCTCCACCCCGGCGACGCCGCTGAACGCCTCGGCGATCACCTGCGACTGCCCCGGGTCCTTCATCGTGACGAAGAACACCTCGAAGGCCTGGTCGGGTGTGATGACGCTGGCCTGCTCCTCACCGAGCTGTGCCACGAGCTTGGCGTAGGTGTCCTCCTTGCTGTCGAAGGCCACCTCGCTGATGAGCGGCGACAGCGCGTCGCCCTCGAGCTGGTCGCGGACAGCGGTGACCTGATCCTCCGTCGCCGCGCCGTCGATGCACGTGTCCGATTCCGAGATCGACGAGCACATGTAGACGGCGACCTGCGCGCGCTCCGACCAGTAGCCGCGCATGGTGCCGATCTGCGACTGCATGAGGATCGCGGCGCCGACGAACGTGAGCGACACGAACGTCACGAGCACGACGGAGATGACCATGGAGATGTTGCGGCGGAGGCCGACGAGGGCCTCCGTGAGGATGAGTCCGATTCTCATGACGTCGGCCCCACCTTCTCGTCGCCGTCATCCGAGAGGCCGAGGCGATCGGCGACCCCCAGCTCGGCGACGTCGACTTCGGGGAGCACGATGGGGTGCGTGCGCGGCGGGGTCTGCGCGGCAGGTGCTTCCGGCACCACCGTCGCCTCCTCCACCGACGGCTCGGCGGGCACGGCCTGCGCCTCCGGCGTCTCGGATGCCGTGGGCACGGCGTCCGGCGCGGCCGCAGCCGCCTTGCGCTGTGCACTGAGCTCCTCGGCGAGAGCGGCGCGCACGACGGACAGATCGGCCGTCTGGCGCTGCACCTCCTGCACGGCGGTGAGCGCGGCGGCCGCCGCGGCACCGCGCACCTCTTCTGGCACGAGTCGCGGGATCTGAGAGGTGTCGCCGTAGCCGCCGTGTACCTCGTCGCGCACCATCACGCCGTCGCGGAGCTCGATGACGCGCCGCTGCATCTGATCGACGAACGCCGCCTCGTGGGTGGCCATGAGCACCGTCGTACCGCCCGCGTTGATGCGGGCGAGCAGCTGCATGATGTCGACCGAGGTCGCGGGGTCGAGGTTTCCGGTCGGCTCGTCGGCGAGCAGCACCTGCGGACGGTTGACCAGTGCACGCGCGATCGCGACGCGCTGCTGCTCGCCGCCCGACAGCTCATGCGGCATCCGCTTCTGCTTGCCGTCGAGGCCGACGAGGGCGAGCGCCTCCGGCACGGCCTGCTGGATGAAGCCGCGCGACGATCCGGTCACCTGCAGGGTGAACGCCACGTTCTGATAGACGGTCTTCGACGGCAGGAGGCGGAAGTCCTGGAAGACGGACCCGATGTGCCGGCGGAAGTACGGGACCTTGCGGTTGGCGAGCGAGCGCAGGTCGCGACCGAGCACGGCGACGCGCCCCGAGGTGGGTACGTCCTCGCGCAGGATCAGCCGCAGACACGACGACTTCCCCGACCCGGAGGCACCGACGAGGAAGACGAACTCCCCGCGCTGGACCTCGAAGTCGACGCCGGACAGCGCGGGCCTGGTGGTCCCGCGATAGCGTTTCGTGACGTTCTCGAACCGAATCATGGCGATACGAGCCTAAGTGCGCTGATTCCCCTGCCCGCGAGCGACACCCCTGTGGCCCCCTGCGCGTCGTGGCGCACTGCTATACATGATGTGCCGGTATACAGCGGCGCTGCCGATCCGTGCCGATCGCACGGACGATGATTCGAGGGGGACCCCATGACGACGCCCGCAGGCTGGTACGACGACGGATCCGGACGTCAGCGCTGGTGGGACGGCACGCAGTGGACGGAGCACTTCGCCCCGGCCGCGGATGCCGCGGACTCCGGCGCCGAGCAGACCGCGGACTCGTCGGTCGCCGACGCCTCGATCGTCGGCGCCTCGGACGCGGACGCCTCTGCGGAGGCCGATGCGAGCGTGCCCGAGTCGGCCGCCGCCGCCGAGACCGCAGCCGCAGTCGGGTCGATCTCGGCCGTCGAGAGCGGCGCGTGGGAGCAGCCCTCGACGGGCGCTCCCGCTCCCTCCGCCGAGCCCGCCGCGACCGATCACGCGGCGCACGAGCCCGCGGGGCACCAGCCCGCGGCGCACGAGCAGAGCACTCCCGGGCACACCGCCCCCGTGGACTCGACGCCCGCTGCGGCGGAGCCGGCCGAAGAGACGGTCGTCGCACCCGAGTCGACGCCGTCGTGGTCTGCGCCGAGCGCAGCGGATGGCGCGGACACATCCGGCTACGGCACACAGCCGACCACGCCGTTCACGGCTCCTGGCTCGACCGGCCCGACCGCGCCTGTCGACGGCGGTGCGCCGCCGTACGCGGGCGCGCCCGTCTACCCGGGGGCCGCAGCCTCGTACCCCGGTTCCGCACCGGCACCCCAGCCGCCGCAGGCGCCCCCCTACGGCGGCGCACCGTCGTACCCCGGTGCGGCCCAGCAGGGCTATCAGGGAGGCGGCTACCCGCCCGCAGCCCCCGCGTACGGGGCCCCCGGCGGATATCCGTATGCCGCCGCCCCCGCAGCGCCCGCGCCGCTCTCTATCGTGGGTCTGATCGGCCTCGGTGCCGCTGCACTCGGCACGATCCTGTCCTGCATCCCGTTCACGTTCGTGTTCGGCTGGATCCTGCTCGCCGCAGGCTTCATCGTGTCGCTGATCTCGGTGTTCCTCAAGGGCAGGAAGTGGCCGGGCATCGCCGGTATCGTGCTCTCGGTCGTGGGGACCGTGATCGCTGTCGTCATGGCTTTCGTCTTCGCGATCTCGACGGTCGCCGGCGTGGTGCGCGACCTTCCGAGCGCACCGCCGTCGAGCGATTACAGCACCGACGACTCCGATGACGGCACCTCGACTCCGCCCGAGGTCGTCGAGGGCACGCTCGGCGAGCCGATCACGATCGAGCAGTACTCCGGCGCCAGCGAGATCACCGTCACGTCCGCGACGTGGAGCACGAGCGACGGCTCCAGCATCCCGTCGACCAACGGCGGCTTCGTCATCCTCGACGTGACCGTCACCGGTCTCGAGGGCACGAGCTACGTCAACCCCATCTACTTCGCGATCGAGACGGCGGAGGGCGCCGAGGGCACGTACGACTTCTTCGCCGACGGCCAGCTCAGCAGCGAGGACCTCGAGGCCGGCGACTCGATCAGCGGCAAGGTCACGTTCGACGTCGCGCAGAGCGCCTCGTACACCGTCATCGTCACGGACGAGATGTTCCAGGAGGTCGCGCGCATCACGGTCACCCCGACCGCCGGCTGAGACCCGACGACGAGAGAGGGCCGGAATCCCCGCGGGGATTCCGGCCCTCTCTCAGTGCGGCAGGACTGAGGTGCTCAGTCCTCTTCCTTGCGCTTGCGCCAGCGGATGCCGGCAGAGATGAAACCGTCGAGGTCTCCGTCGAACACCGCTGCCGGGTTGCCCGACTCGTGTCCGGTGCGGAGGTCCTTGACCAGCTGCTGGCCGTAGAGGAAGTACGAGCGCATCTGATCGCCCCAGCTCGCGGTGATGTTGCCCGCGAGTTCCTTCTTCTTCGCTGCTTCCTCTTCCTTCTGCAGCAGCAGGAGGCGGGTCTGCAGCACGCGCATCGCGGCGGCGCGGTTCTGGATCTGCGACTTCTCGTTCTGCATCGACACGACGATCCCGGTCGGGAGGTGCGTGATGCGCACGGCCGAGTCGGTCGTGTTGACCGACTGGCCGCCGGGGCCCGACGAGCGGAACACGTCGACGCGGATGTCGCCCTCGGGGATGTCGACCTCGGTCGCCTCCTCCATGAGCGGGATGACCTCGACGGCGGCGAACGACGTCTGACGCTTGTCGGCCGAGCCGAACGGGCTGATGCGTGCGAGACGGTGGGTGCCCGCCTCGACCGACAGGGTGCCGAAGGCGTAGGGCGCGTCGATCTCGAACGTCGCCGACTTGATGCCGGCGCCCTCCGCGTACGACGTGTCCATCACCTTGACCGGGTACTTGTGCTGCTCGGCGTAGCGCAGGTACATGCGCATGAGCATCTCGGCGAAGTCCGTGGCGTCGTCGCCGCCGGCGCCCGAGCGGATCGTGATGATCGCGGCGCGCTCGTCGTACTCGCCGTCGAGGAGCGTCTGCACCTCGAGCTGGTTGATGACCTCGGTCAGCGCGGCGAGCTCGTTGCGGGCCTCGATCGCGGAGTCCTCGTCGCCCATCTCATTCGCGAGGTCGACGAGCACTTCGAGGTCGTCGAGACGGCGGCCGATGCCCTCGACGCGCGCGAGGGCCGACTGGCGGTGGCTGAGGGCGCTCGTGACCTTCTGTGCGCGCTCGGTGTCGTCCCAGAGGTCGGGAGCGCCGGCCTCTTCACTGAGCTTGGCGATGTCGGAGCGGAGCGCATCGACATCGACGACCTCGCGGATGTCACCGTAGGTGACGCGGAGGGCCTGGATGTCGGCGGAGAGATCGAGTTCGAGCATGGCGCTTCCAGCCTAACGTGCCGCCTGCTCGGACGGGGACGCCCGGTGAACGGGAGTAGCGTGAAGGGAGTGAGCGGTGCATCCACGGTCCTGAGGCGTTTCGGGCCGATGGTGTACCTCCCGACGATCCTCTTCTCCCTCGGCGAGGGCGCGGTCATCCCTCTCATCCCCGTCATCGCCGCCTCGATGGGCGCGGATGTCGCCTTCGCCGCCCTGGTCGCCTCGGCGCTCGTCGTGGGCCAGTTGTGCGGCAACCTGCCCGCGGGCTGGGCCGTCGCGAGGATCGGCGAGCGGTACACCATGGTCATCGCCGGCATCGTCGCGATCGGGGCGGGTATCGGCATGGTGTTCGCCCCGTCGCCCGCGGTACTCGCGGCATCCGTCTTCCTCCTCGGCTTCTGCGCGGCGGCGTTCGGTCTCGCGCGGCACGCGTTCATGACCACGCGCGTGCCGATCGCCTTCCGCGCGAGGGCGCTGTCGCTGCTGGGCGGCAGCTTCCGTCTCGGCGTCTTCATCGGCCCGTTCGTGGCCGCCGGCCTGCTGCAGCTGTTCGGGTCCGAGATCGCGGCGATCTGGTTCTTCCTCGCCTGCCTCATCGTGATGGTCGTGCTCGTGCTGTTCGGACCCGACCCCGAGAAAACGATCCCTCCGACCACCGCGGTGCGCACCGCTCCCCTGATGTCGGATTCGGGTGAGGCGGTCAGCGGATCGATCCCCACCGCCGAGCGCGCCGGCATCTTCCGCACGATGTGGGTGCAGCGCACCGTGCTCGGCCGCCTCGGCCTCGCCGCCGCATCGCTGTCGGCCGTGCGCTCTGCCCGCCAGGTCGTACTGCCGCTGTGGGGTCTCTCGCTCGGCCTCGACGCCTCGACCATCGCGCTCGTCGTGGGCGTCTCCGGAGCGATCGACTTCGCCCTCTTCTACGCGAGCGGACAGGTGATGGACCGGTTCGGCCGACTCTGGGCGGCCATGCCTGCGATGCTCCTCATGGGGGCGGGCTTCGTCGCGCTGTCACTCACCCACGATCTGGACGCCGCGGTGCTGTGGTTCGGCATGTTCGCCGCCGTCCTCGGCGTCGGCAACGGGCTCTCTAGCGGCATCCTGCTGACCCTGGGGGCGGACGTGGCCCCGAAGCGCGAGCCGGCGGCGTTCCTCGGCTCGTGGCGGACGCTCACGGATGCCGGTGGCGCGGCCGCTCCGCTCCTCGTGTCGGGCATCACCGCCGTCGCCTCCCTGCCGATCGCCGCCGCCGCGATGGGCGTGATCGGGCTCGTCGGCGCGGTGGGCTTCATCCGCTGGATCCCCCGGTTCGTGCCGCGGACGAAGGATGACGCGTGAGCGCCCTCGGCGCAGACATCCGCCGTCTGGTCGCCGGCTTCCCGGTGACCTCGGACCAGGATCGAGTGGTCCAGGAGGACTTCGCCTCCTTCTTCTCCGACGACGACGGACCGGTGCAGCGCGACGACGGACCCCGCCATGCGACGGCGTCGGCGTTCGTCTTCGATCGGTCGCTCTCCCGCATCCTGCTCGTGTTCCACGGCAAGGGGCGCTTCTGGGTGCAGCCGGGCGGTCACCTCGAACCCGGCGACGGGTCGGTAGCAGATGCCGCGCTCCGTGAACTGCGGGAGGAGACCGGCGTCACGGCCCCGCCGCCCGGCGATTCCTTCGTCTACGACCTCGACCACCACGAGCTGTCCGCCGCCTTCGGCCGGTGCGCCTCACACCTCGACGTCGGGGTCCTGTTCGTCGTCACCGACGAGGGCGCGCTGCGGGTCAGTGACGAGTCGGAGGACGTGCGATGGTGGCCGATCGACGCACTCCCCGACGAGGTGCCGCCCCAGTTCCACCGCCGCGTGGAGCACGCGCTCGCGCGGCTGCGCGGCTGAATCGCGGGCGGCCCTGGCGCCGGTAACAGCGCCTCGATATATTCCTCCTCATGGAGCTCCGCGCGAAGATCGCCCTCGGGGTCTCCGCGCTGGTCGTGGGCGGACTCGCCGCCGCCGCCCTCCCGACCGTGATGGTCATCGCAGATATCGCGCACACCACCGCGCAGGGCATCGGCGAGCTGACGAAGACGTCCACCGCGTCTCCGACGCCCACACCGACACGCGAAGAGACATCGAGCGATGAGCAGTCCCTCGCGGACCTCGGGTATGTGCCCCTCGGGGACGGCACATGGATTCCGGCCGGCGGCCCCGGCGACTGCACCACGACCGCGATGCTCGGGGTCAAGGACGGCGTCCTCCAGATGCTCGGGGGTGCCGTCATGGACATGGGCGTTCAGGACGGCGCCCGCGGCGAGGTCGTCTCGGATGCGGCCGGGATCCGTGCGTACATCGTTGCCCCGAACGACAACCTCATCGCGATCGGCGAGCGCCTCTGCGTCTCCTATCCCGGCCTGGTCCCGTTCAATCATGTGCTGGGAGTGGCCATTCAACCGGGTCAGGAGCTGATCCTCCGCCCCGACCCCGACATCCCGTGGATCGATCCCTACTCCCCGTACGGCGCGATCCCGAACGAGACGAACACCGTGGCCCACAACACGGCGATCTACGAGATGGGCACGTTCGTCCGCAACCGAGACCTGACGGCTGCGAGGGCGCTCTGGACGCAGCTCGCCCCGGACATCGATCCCGCCATCGTCCCGTTCGTCGCGGCAGCCTTCGATTCCGGGGACTGGTACGTGCTCGGGCACCTCTTCCCCTGACCTCTTCCCGCGACCGAGGAGAGCGGATCCGTCAGCGCAGCGCGGTGCGGCTCGTGGCGGTGGCTTCGAGATGCACGCCCTCCGGGACGAAGAGCGAGACGACCGGCGGGTGCCACTTCGCGGCGATCGTCACCCGGGCCGAGAGTCCGTCCGGCGCGGTCGCGGCGACGAGCGCGGCCCGCCCCGGCATCCCCTCGAGTACGGCGGTCGCCTGCTCGCGCACTCCCCCGTCGGTGAGCCTCGCGTGCACGACGTCGCCCTCCACCTCGACCGTGAAGCCGTCCGCTGCGGCGAGCGCGGCGGAGTCGGCGAGCGCATCGAGGCGCTTCTGCGCGATGTACAGGTCGGTCGCGGTGACGGCAACCAGGATGAGGGCGAGGGCGAGCAGGGCGTACCCGAGGGTGAGCAGGAGCACGCTCCCGCCCTCGCCTTCCCTTGTCACCGCGTCCCCCACAGACGGGACACCTTCTGCACCGCTGTGCCCTCCACGGGGATGGATGCCGCGGCGTCGAACCCCAACACCGGCGGCACCAGAGGGAGCGGCATCCGGGTGGCGACGGTCACCGTCATGAGCGCACCGGGCACGGGGCATTCCGCGGTGCGCGGGGTGCACGTCACCGACACTTCCAGCGCCCCGTGGTCGATCCCGTACTGCTCGGCGATGCTCTCGACGACCAGGTCTCCGTGCGCGGCGGCCGTCTCGGCATCCGGCGCGAGCGCGATCGCCCGCGCGAGGTGACGAGCCGCGGCCTCGGCACCGAGCGTGTGCTCCTGAATGCTCCCGAGCGCGACGATGAGGTACACCAGCGGCACCAGCAGGATCACCCCGACCGTGATGAACTCGAGAGCGGCTGACCCGCGATCATCGCTCATCGAACGACTCCGCTGGAGCATGGGCGTCGACCTGCATCGCCGAGGGGATGCCGATCAGACCGATGACCGGCAGAGCCGTGCGGATGCGGACCACCACCACGCGGCGCCCGCTCCGCTCCACCCGGGCCGCCGAGACGTCACCGGCGTAGCTCGAGCCGATGGCCTGCGTGATCACCTCGCGCGCACGACTCGCCCCTTCCTCGAGAGCCACGTCTGCCAGGGCCGCATGGTGAGCGCCCTCGAGCGCCGCGTCATGGACGACGTTGCGCACGTAGACCGCGAGTGCGAGCTGCAGCACCGCGAGCGTCAATGCGGTCAGCATCGTGCCGACGAGAACGAACTCGACCGGGCTCGACCCGCGGTCACCCGCCCGGAGAACGCGCATCTGGTTCACGCGCTCAGAGACCGGATACGCGCTGAATGGCCTGCTCGAATAGCGCGCTCAGTGCCGGCCCCGCGACGGCCCAGATCAGCACGACGAGCCCGGCGGTCATCAATGTGACGAGCACCCAGCCCGGCACATCCCCGGCCTCGTCCTGTAGCAGTTCGCGGTTCCATCGCGCTGCTCGGGAGCAGCGGAGTGAAGTGTCGTTCATGTCGTCCTTTCCGAGGAGCGCTCAGCCGATGCCGAGTCGCAGGATGAAGAGGCCGGGGTAGATGGCGAAGAGCACCGACAGCGGCAGGATGAGGAAGACCAGCGGGAAGAGCATGAGGATCTCCTTGCGCCCCGCCTGTTCGATGAGCACGCGCTTGGCGTCTTCTCGGGCATCACCCGCCTGGGCCTGCAGGACGCCGGCGAGGGGCGCCCCGTGCTCGAGGGCGGCGATCACCTGATCGACCGCGCGGCTGAGTCCCGGCAGGTCCGCACGCGACGCCAGTTCGCGCAGCGCGTCCCCGACAGGCGACCCGGTGCCCACCGCGACGACCACGCGTCGCAGCTCCACCGTGAGCTCGCCCGTTCCGACCGCGGCCACGCGCCGGAGCGAATCCAGCAGGCCCTCCCCAGCCGAGAGGCACAGCGAGAGGAACTCCAACGTGGTCGGGAGCTCCTCGGCGAGACGCGCTCGACGGGAGGCGACCCGGGCCGTGAGCCTCATGTCGTACCCCATCGCCGTACCCGCCCCGAGCAGCAGAGGCGCCAACGCGACCGGGGGCGACATCCGCCCCACGACCACGACGATGACCACGATCGCGGCGCCGACCGCGATCCCGGAGACCAGCCACCCGAGCTGGCGGCCGCGGAAGACGGTCGGCGACACAGAGGTCCCCGCCTGCGCGAGGCGTCGTCGTAGCGCATCGCTCCCTCCGGACGCGAGGTCGATCACCGCCGTCAGCCGTTCGGTGCGCGCCCGCCCCGCTGCGGGAAGCCGCTGCAGCGACGGGACTGCCGCACGCGGCATGGCGTCGTCGGCGACCGAATCGCGCACGTACGGGGCGAGTCGGACCATCAGCGGGGTGGCCGACCACCTCGGAACCGTCGAGAGCATCAGCAGCAGCCCCGCGGCGAGCGCTCCTCCGCCGAGGACCGAGAGGGCCGCGGCGGAGAGGACGCTCATCCGAACCACCGTTCGGGCTCGGGGAGGCGTCCGATCCGGATCATGATCCGGTAGGCGATGACCGAGATCGCGGCTCCCACCCCGATCACGATGACGCCCTCCGGCGTTCCGTAGGCGGACGCTCCCTCCGGACGCATCACGAGCAGCCCGAGGATGACCCATGGCGCGGTCGCTCCGAGCACTGCAGCGCCCCTGATCCAGGACTGTCGCGCGTCGGCCTCCCCCCGCAGCGCGGCGTCGGCGCGCACGGACGCCGACAGCGCTCGAAGGACGGCGCCGAGCTCGGTCCCGCCGACCTGTCTCGCCATGCGCAGTGTCTCGAGGATCCGATCGGCGACGGGATCGGCGAGCGACGTCTTGAGCCGGTCGAGGCTCGACTCGAAGCGCCCCGTCGCCCGGAGGTCGCGTGCGAACATCGCGAAGGCCGGCCGCATCATCCCCGGTGCCGACTCCGCCAGACTCGCGACGGCATCCGGCAGCGACAGACCGACGCGGATCGACGCGATCAGCAGGTCGCAGACGTCGGGCCACACCTGGCGACGAAGCTTGCGCAGACGGAGACGGCGAGCGCGGAGGAACATCACGGGCGCGGCTGTGGCCGCCCCCGCCGCGAGGACCGCGAGAGCGGGGATCGGGACGGCCAGCCACACGACGGATGCTGTCGCCGCAGCGAGCGCGATCATCGCCGTGATCAGCGTGCGCGGTGCGACCGCAGCGAATCCCGCCTCGCCGAGCATCCGCGCGAGACGACCTCGTCGGTCAGCCGAGGCCGGTGTGGCCGCCGCGCGGCGCGGCCACAACCACGGGGACGAGACCAGGAGGACGCCGGCGGCCAGCAGCGCTCCGAGAAAGAGGGTCACGGCGCAGCCCCCGCCCGTCGGAGCCCGTGCCCGCCGGGCTGCACGGCAGTGTCGAGGTGCCGGTAGACCGTCCGCGCTGCGAGGCGGCCGTCGACGACCTCACCCGTCGGCTCGATCACCTCCACCACGCGCCGCGCCCCCTGGGCGTCGCGGGCGCAGTGCACCACGAGGTCCACCGCGCGCGCGAGCGCCGGGGCGACGAAGCTCCGGTCGATGTTCCGGCCGGCGAGCAGCGGTAGGACCGTGAGCTTCTCCAGCGCCTCCGCGGCGGAGTTCGCGTGCACGGTCGCCGCGCCGGGGACACCGGTGTTGAGGGCGAGCACGAGATCGAGGGCCTCCGCATCGCGGACCTCGCCGATCACCAGCCGATCGGGGCGCATGCGCAGCGCCTCCTTCACGAGCCGCCGCAGCGTGATCTCGCCGGTTCCCTCCAGACTCGCCTGCCGCCCCTGGAGCGCGACCACATCGGGCCCCTGGAGCCCGAGCTCGAATGTCTCCTCCACGGTCACGACTCGCTGCGCGGTCACGCAGCTGGCGAGCAGAGCGCCCAGAACCGTCGTCTTGCCCGCGTGGGTCGCTCCGGAGACCACGATGCTCCGGCCCTCCCTCATCGAATCCGCGAGCCTCCTCGCGAGCCGAGCCGGCAGCGCCCCCTGCTCGACGAGCGCTTCCAACGACCGGTAGCGCGGCAGGAACTTCCGGATGTTGACCGCCGTGCCGCCCCGCACGACGTCCGCGATCGCGACGTGCAGGCGTGAACCGTCGGGCAGCGAGGCATCGACGAACGGCTGGCTGATGTCGACCCGGCGACCGGTCGAGTGCAGCATCCGCTCGATGAGGTCGCGCAGGCCCTCCCCCGTCAACCGCAGATCGATCCGCTCCGCGACCCCGTGACGGGCGATGTGGATGCTGTCGGGTCCGTTGAGCCAGATCTCCTCGATCTCGGGGTCGTCGAGCAGTGGCTGCAGAGCACCGAATCCGCCGAGCGACGCGAGCACGTCGCGCAGGCACGCGGTCTCATCATCGACGAGCGCACCGCCCTGCGTCAGCGCGAGGTCGTTGAACCGACGCACCTCGGTCTGGGCCACCGCCCTCGCGGCATCCGCGTCGAAGGCCGGTTCGATGCCCTGGCTGCGCAGTCGCGCGCGGACGCGTTCGGCGATGAGGACGGAGGGCTGGATCACTCGAGCATCCTCGCAAGGTTGCGGGACTCGCGGCGGGAGTTATCCACACCGTCCTCATACGGCTGCGGGCGGATCCCCAGCAACACCGGATGCCCCGGTCAGTAGACTTATCCCACCGCGCGGGAGTGGTGAAATCGGCAGACACGCAGGATTTAGGTTCCTGTGCCTTCGGGCGTGTGGGTTCAAGTCCCACCTTCCGCACCGATCAGTCGCATCCTCGGCGGCCGACGACCAAGCCGCCGCACACAGCTCTACGACGGGAAGTCCATGCATCACGCCGCTCTCATCCCCTGGCTCGACCCCGCCACCATCATCGGCACGGCCGGTCCCTGGGCGCTTCTCGTGGTGTGCTTCATCGTGTTCGCGGAGACCGGACTCCTCGTGGGCTTCCTGCTCCCCGGCGACACTCTGCTCGTGATCTCGGGCCTCCTCTCGCACCCGCTCGCGGGGTCGGAGCACGGCGTGTTCGGCATCAACGTGTGGTTCGTGGCTCTGCTCATCGGCCTCGCCGCGTTCGTCGGCGGTGAAGTCGGCTACGTGATCGGCCACAAGGGCGGCCCCGCGGTCTTCGAACGCAAGGAATCGGGCCTCTTCAGCAAGAAGAACGTCGAACGCACGAACGCGTTCTTCGAGCGCTTCGGCGGCATCACCGTCATCCTCGCCCGCTTCGTGCCGATCGTCCGCACTTTCGCGCCCGTCGCGGCCGGCGTCGGCCACATGCCCTGGCGCAAGTACACGCTGTACAACCTCATCGGCGCCGTGCTGTGGGGCTTCGGCCTCACGATGTTCGGCTACCTGATCGGCTTCATCCCGCCCGTCGCCGAGTTCGTCGAGAGCTACATCGACCTCATCCTGCTCGCCGCGGTCGGCGGCACGGCGCTCGTGACCCTGTGGCACTACCTGTCCGAGCGTCACAAGGCGAAGAAGGCGGCAGCTGCCGGCGACGCGACCACCGACGCCGCGGAGGCCGAGGAGCTCGCGCTCGAGCCCGAGGTCTTCGACCGCGCGCCCGACCTCGACGGCGACGGCACGCACTGACGAGCGGAGCGGATGCCGGTCAGCCGGCTTTCTTCTTCGCCGCCGGCTTCGACGCCTTCTTCGGCTTCTCGTCGGAGTCGGCGTCCTTGCCGCCTGACCGCGCCGCCTTCGACTTGGCGACGCTGGCCCGGAGCGCCTCCATGAGGTCGATGACCTCGCCGCTCTTCGCGTCGGCATCCTCCTCGCCGAACGTGTCCGACACGTCGAACGTGTCCCCGGCCTCGATCTTCGCGTCGATGAGGGTGCGCAGCTCCTTCTGATACTCGTCCACGAACGACTCGGCGTCGAAGTCGGCCGAGTAGCTGTCGACGAGCGACGACGACAGCTCGAGCTCCTTCTTCGAGATGCGCACGTCCTCGTCGAGCGACGGGAAATCGGCCTCGCGCACCTCGTCCGCCCAGAGCAGCGTCTGCAGCACGAGCACCTTGCCGCGCACGCGGAGCGCGGCGAGCCGGGTCTTCTGGCGCAGGGTGAACCGCACGATCGCGGTGCGGTCGGTCTGCTCCAGCGTCTTGCGCAGCAGCACGTAGGCCTTCGGCGACTTCGAGTCCGGCTCCAGGTAGTACGCCTTGTCGAGAGTGAGCAGGTCGACCTGTTCCGATGGCACGAACTCGACGACGTCGATCTCCCGACTCCGCTCGGCGGGCAGCGCCGCGAGGTCGTCCTTCGTGAGCACGACCGTCTGGCCGTCATCGACGTAGGCGCGGTCGATGTCGGAGTAGGCGACGGTCTCACCGCACACCTCGCACGTGCGCTGGTAGCGGATGCGCCCGCCGTCCTTGTCGTGCACCTGGTGCAGCGGAACGTCGTGGTCCTCGGTCGCCGAGTACACCTTCACCGGCACGTTCACGAGTCCGAACGTCAGTGCGCCCTTCCAGATGGTCCTCATGCCACCCAGTGAACACCAGTCGCACCTGTCACAACCAGTCCCTTGACTACGCTGGCGTCATGGCTCCGGAGGCGCAGAACGTGCAGATCGAGGGCCGCCGTCTGCGCGTCACGAACCTCGACAAGGTCGTCTACCCCGAGACCGGCACCACCAAGGGCGAGATCATCGCCTACTACACCGCGATCGCCCCGCAGCTCCTGCCCCTGCTCGACGGCCGCCCGGTCACCAGGAAGCGCTGGGTCGAGGGCGTCGGCACGGCCAGGAACCCCGAGGATTCCTTCTTCACCAAGCAGCTCGAACCGGGAGCACCGAAGTGGATCCCGCGACAGGCCATCGAGCACTCGGACGGACCGAAGGACTACCCGCTCGTCGACGACGTGCCGACCCTCGTCTGGCTCGCGCAGGTCGCAGCCATCGAACTGCACGTCCCGCAGTGGCGGTTCACCCCCGACGGGCTCCCCGGGCGCCCCGACCGCCTCGTGCTCGATCTCGATCCGGGTCCCGGCGTCGAGCTCGCGCAGTGCGCGGAGGTCGCGCGCATCGCCCGCGGCATCCTCACCGGCATCGGACTCGACCCGCTCCCCGTCACGAGCGGCAGCAAGGGCATCCACCTCTATGCGAACCTGCCCGGCCAGCAGACGAGCGACGAGATCTCCGCCGTCGTGAAGGAGGTGGCGCGCCTCATCGAGAACGACCACCCCGACCTCGCGACGAGCACGATGGCCAAGGTCGCGCGCGGCGGCAAGGTGTTCCTCGACTGGAGCCAGAACAACGGCCGCAAGACCACGATCTCGCCGTACTCGATGCGCGGTCGCGCGCAACCCTGGGTCGCCGCCCCGCGCACCTGGGACGAGCTCGACGACCCCGACCTGCGGCAGCTCGACTTCGAGGAGGTGCTCGAGCGCGCCGCGTCGGGCAGCGATCCGCTGGCGTCGTTGCGTCCGTCTGCCGACGCCGCCGCCTCGGCGCAGCAGCCGGAGGTGCCGCGTCGCGCACGCTCCGAGCACCGCCCGCGCATCACGGCAGCATCGCCCGCGGCCGATACCGTCGCAGCATCCGTCGCGCCCATGCTCGCCGAGAACGGCACCCCGGCGATCGCCCGCGGGCTCAGCGACCCCTCGTGGGTCGAGGTGAAGTGGGACGGCATCCGCGCACTCGGCACGTGGAGCGACGGACGGCTGCGCCTGCACGCCCGCAGCGGCACCGACATCACTGCGCGGTACCCGGAGCTCACGGCCGACGGTGCCCCGTTCCTGCCGGTCGGCGACGCCATCCTCGACGGTGAGATCGTCGCGTTCGACTCGCACGGCCGACCCAGCTTCTCTCTGCTGCAGAACCGCATGCACCTCACTCGCCCTCGGGAGATCGAGCGGGAGGTCGTCCGCACCCCCATCGTGTACATGGTGTTCGACCTGCTGCGCCTCGACGGCCACGACCTCGCCTCGTTGCCGCTGTCGCAGCGCCGGACTCTGCTGGAGGACGTGGTGTCAGACCTCGACGCTCCGATCCAGGTGCCGCCGGTCTTCGACGACGTCGACGCCGCTCTCGCCGCCAGCGATGAGTTCGGACTGGAGGGCGTCGTCGTGAAGGATCCGCGGTCGCGCTACCGCGCCGGGCAACGCTCACCGGCGTGGCTGAAGCTCAAGAACACCCGCATGCAGGAGGCGGTGATCGTCGGCATCCGACCCGGCAAGGGCGACCGCGAGGGCACGTTCGGATCGCTCCTCCTCGCTGTGCCGGATGCCGGGGGCCTGCGCTACGTCGGTCGTGTCGGCACGGGATTCACCGACAGGATGCTGCGTGACCTGCTCGCGCGACTCGCTCCGCTGCGGGTGAAGGACGCACCGCTCGACGGCGTGCCCGCCCCTGACTCCTCGGACGCGCTGTGGGTGCGGGCCGAGCTCGTCGGCGAGGTCGAGTTCGCGAACTGGACCCCCGACGGCGTGCTGCGGCACGCCCGGTGGCGGGGCCTGCGTCCTGACAAGAGCCCCGACGAGGTCGTCATCGAGTCCTGAATGCACTCAGGCGTGGTGCGGCTCGCAGTCCGACTGCTCCGCCGGTTCGATCTGGAAGGTCGAATGCTCGACGTCGAAATGCTCGGCGAGACACGACTGCATATCGGCGAGGAGCCGCGCGGAGCGGCCGTCGGCGAGCAGAGCCGGTTCGACGCTCACGTGCGCGGTGAACACAGGCGCGCCCCTCGTCAGCTGCCAGACGTGCACGTCGTGCACACCGACGACGCCGTCGTAGTCGAGCAGGTGCTGGCGGATGTCACTGACCGCGGTCCCCTTCGGCGCCGACTCGGACAGCACGGAGAACACCTCCCGGAGCAGGGCGATGGCACGCGGGATGATCATGACGGCGATGGCCATCGACGCGATCGCGTCCGCCGGCATCCATCCGGTCGTGACGATGACGATCGCGGCGACGATCACCATGGCGGAGCCGATGAGGTCGCCCATGACCTCGAGGTACGCGCCGCGCACGTTGATGCTGCTGCGCTGAGCGCGGCTCAGCAGCCACATCGAGACGGCGTTGGCGATGAGGCCGACCGCGGCGACGACCAGCATGAGTCCGCTGGCGACCTCCGTCTCGCCGGGGCCGACGAGACGGCCGATCGCCTCGATGCCGACCCAGCCGGACAGGAGGATGAGGATGATCGCGTTGATGAGGGCGCCGAGGACCTCGGCGCGTTGATAGCCGAACGTGCGCCGGTCATCGGCGGGGCGTGCGGCGACCGCCGCGGCGATGAGCGCGATCACGAGTGCGGACGCGTCGGTGAACATATGCGCCGCATCGGCCAGCAGAGCGAGCGAGCCCGTGAGGATCGCCCCGACCACCTGCACGACCATGATCGTCGCCGTCAGGGTCAGCGAGATCGCCAGAAGGCGGCGGTGGCTGGCCGAGCGGATGCCGCCAGCGGCGGGCGCGTGATCGTGCATGTGACCAGGCTAGACGCGGGGTCCGCCCGCTCGGGGCGGACCCCGCTACTCGGGAATGGTGATGATTCTCAGTAGGTGTCCGTCGGCATCGCTCAGCGCGTCCGCGTGTACTCCAGCACCGCGCAGCCGTTGTCGAACGTGCGCACGCGGTCGAGCGCGAAGGACGTCGGTCGGAACCCGTGGTCGACCATGGGGATGCCGGAACCGGCGATCACCGGGTACTTCTTGACGATCAGGCGGTCGATCTCGTCGAGGAGGACACCGGCGAGACCGCCCCCGCCCGCGAGGTAGATACCGAGGCCGTCCTCGGCCTTGAGCTCTCGGACTCGCGCCACGGGGTCGGTCCGCACGATCTCGACGTTGTCATGCCCCGGATCGTCGAGCGTCGTGCTCATCACGATCGTGCGCAGCTGCGAGTACGGATCGACGACCCCCTGCGCGAGCGCGGGCTCGTACGTACGGCGACCCATCACCACGGTGTCGAAGCGGGTCAGCGGTTCGTCCGCTTCTCCTCGACCGGCGCGAACGAAAGCCGGCTGGATGTCGGACAGTTCGCTGCCGAGCATCTCGGCGAAGCCCTCCGTCACGGGATAGAAGTCGACCTCGTCAGCAGGCCCCGCGATGAACCCGTCGAGCGTGACGCCGATGTAGTACGTGAGCTCTCTCATGCCCACCACCGTAACCACTACGCATGAAGTACGTCAAGCGTAGTGGTTACCCTGGCTGCGTCAGAGTGTGGCGAGCAGGGGTACGAGCTCGGCGAACGCCCGCGCCCGATGCGACTGCGACTGCTTCTCCTCGGCCGAGAACTCCCCCACCGAGCGCTCTTCGCCCCCCGGCTGCCCGTCGGGGATGAAGATCGGGTCGTAGCCGAACCCGCCGGCTCCGGATGCCGCGTGCGCGAGGCGGCCGGGCCAGATGCCCTCGACCACGTGTTCGGCGCCATCGGGGATCACCAGGGCGATCGTCGAGGTGAAGTGCGCGGCGCGGTGCGGGTCGGCGATGTCGTGCAACTGGTCGAGGAGGAGCTCGAGGTTGGCCGCGGCATCCTTCCTCTGTCCCGCCCAGTACGCGGAGAAGACACCCGGCGACCCGCCGAGGACGTCGACGCAGATCCCGGAGTCGTCGGCGAGGGCAGGGAGCCCGGTGTGCGCGGACGCCGCGCGCGCCTTGAGCAGCGCGTTCTCGGCGAAGGTCACCCCGTCCTCGACCGGCTCAGGCCCGTCGTACGCGACGATCTCCAGATCGGGCCGCGTCGACGACACGATCTGCTGGAACTCCGCGACCTTGTGCGGGTTGTGCGTGGCGAGGACGACCCGCATCAGCCCGCGAGCGCCTTCCGCTGAGCGTCCTTCAGGTCGTTGCACCCGGCGACTCCGAGGTCGAGCAGCGCGTCCAGCTCTCGCTTGTCGAACGGAGCTCCCTCGGCGGTGCCCTGCACCTCGACGAAGAGTCCTCGCCCGGTGACGACGACGTTCATGTCGGTCTCGGCGCGCACGTCTTCGACATATGCCAGATCGAGCATCGGCTCGCCGTCGATGATGCCGACGGAGATCGCCGAGACCGAGTCGATCAGGGGCGTCGAGTTCCTGCCGATGAACTTCTTCTCCCGACCCCACTCGATCGCGTCGGCGAGGGCGACGTACGCGCCGGTGATCGCGGCCGTGCGCGTGCCGCCGTCGGCCTGGAGCACGTCGCAGTCGATCACGATCGTGTTCTCGCCGAGCGCCTTGGTGTCGACGACCGCACGCAGTGCTCGCCCGATGAGTCGCGAGATCTCGTGCGTGCGCCCGCCGATGCGGCCCTTCACGCTCTCGCGGTCGTTGCGGCTGTTGGTGGCGCGGGGCAGCATCGCGTACTCGGCGGTGACCCAGCCCTTGCCCTTGCCGGTGAGCCACCGCGGCACGCCGTTGGTGAACGACGCGGTGCACAGCACCTTCGTGCCTCCGAAGCTGATGAGCGCCGATCCCTCGGCATGTGCGCTCCACCCGCGCTCGATGGTGACCTCGCGGAGCTGGTCGGTGGA
>NZ_JAVAYD010000016.1:0-49382 GCF_041954735.1 Microbacterium sp. LS_15
TAACCGTGAGGGGTCGTCGGCAGCGGCGGATGTGTATAAGAGGCAGCACCCGCACCGTGCGCCACGATGGGTTTCGACGCGCGTGGTGGGTCTCGGCGGCTGGGGGCGCGGAGGAGGCTGCGAGCGCGGCATCGCGAGGTAGGTAAGGCTCGGCTAAGTTAGAGGTGTACCGATCCGCCGATCCGGGGTGATGCCGTGCGCTCATCAGCGCCTCTGCTCCGCGTGCGTGACCTCTCGATCACCCACGCCGATGCCGCGCACCCCTCCCCCACGGCGGTCGACTTCGACATCCACCCTGGTGAGGTCGTCCTGCTGCTCGGCCCCTCGGGCTCCGGCAAATCGACGCTCACCCTCGCCCTGAACGGGCTCATCCCGCACGCGGTCCCCGCCACGATGACGGGCACCGTGACCGCCGACGGACTCGACACCACCGACGTTCCGACCGCGACGCTCAGCACCCGGGTGGCGATGGTGTTCCAGGATCCCGATGCGCAGATCGTGACCGGCACGGTGTACGACGAAGTCGCCTTCGGACCGGAGAATCTGCTGCTGCCGCTCGACGAGGTCCGCGCGCGGACCGAGGACGCCCTGCGCCGCGTCGGCCTGTGGGAGCGCCGAGACGAGAACCCCGACCGCCTGTCGGGTGGCGGGCGCCAGCGCCTCGCGATCGGCTGCGCACTCGCGATGGGATCGCCGCTGATCGTGCTCGACGAACCCACCGCCAACCTCGATCCGCAGGGGGTCGACGACGTGTACGCGGCGCTCGCCGACGTCGTCGCCGCAGGAGACCGCGCGATCCTCCTGGTCGAGCACAACCTCGACGCCGCGATGGGCTTCGTCACGCGCACGATCGTGCTCGACCGCTCCGGGCACATCGTATTCGACGGAGAGCCCGCCGGCGTGATCCGCGCACACGTCGACGAGCTCATCGCCATGGGAGTGTGGCTGCCGGCCGCGACGATCGCTGCGCTCAGGATGCGGGATGCCGGAACCACGCTCGACCCGCTGCCGCTGACGCCGGACGAACTCGGCGCAGCGCTGGCCGCAGCGCAACCGCTGCCCGGGTCGTCGAGCGAGGAGGGCAGCGACACCGACCCCGGAACACCTCACCGCGTTTCGTCTCGCTCCGCTCGCTCAACGACCGAGGAAGAACGCTCCGCTCGCTCGACGACCGAGGAGCAGAACGCGAGTCACCAGCCGATCGTCCGCGCCCGCGGGTTGACGGTGCGACGCGGACGCACCGAGATCCTGCACGGTGTCGATCTCGACATCGCGCCCGGCTCGTTCACGGCGATCGTCGGCGCGAACGGCGCGGGCAAGACGACGCTGCTGCAGTCGCTCGCCGGTGTCGTGCCTCCCCCGAAGCACCGCGTGACGGTCTGCGGCATCGACCCCGGCGCGGCCTCACCACGCGACCTCGCGAGCCGCATCGGGTTCGTCTTCCAGAATCCCGAGCACCAGTTCATCGCGCACACGGTCTTCGACGAGCTCGCCCACGGACTCCGCCTGCGCCGGACACCGGATGCCGAGATCGCTGAGCGCGTCGAGTCGATGCTGTCCCGTTTCGGGCTCGAGTCGAAGGCGCAGGTGCATCCGTTCCTGCTGTCGGGCGGCGAGAAGCGGCGGCTGTCGGTGGGCACCGCGCTCATCACTCGGCCGCAGGTGCTCGCACTCGACGAGCCCACCTTCGGCCAGGACCGCGCCAGGGCCACCGAACTCCTCACCCTGCTGCACGACCTGCGCGACGAGGGCACGACGATCCTCGTCGTGACGCACGACCTGCAGCTCGTCGCCGAGCACACCTCGCACACGATCGTCCTGCGCGACGGGCGCGTGCACGCGGCCGGCACCACCGCCGACCTGTTCCGCAACGAGCGGACGTTCACGGACGCTGGGCTGCGGCTCCCTCCCCTGCAGCGCGTGCTCGCGGCATCCGGGTGGGCGATCGCATGAGCCTGATCGTCGACCCGTATGCAGCCCTGACGCAGACCTCACGTCGCCAGTTCCTGTACGCGCTCAATCCGCTCGCGAAGATCGCGGGCGTCGTCCCGGCGATGGTGCTGCTGATCTTCGTGCGGGATCTCGCGACTCCTGCCACGTTCCTTGTGCTGGCGATGGCGGTGATCGCGGTCGGCGCACGGCTCACGGCCCGCACGGCTGCGCTGCTCTTCGGAGCGCTGCCGCTCGGCATCCTCGCGATCGGCGTCGGCTTCTCGCTGTGGGTGGATGCCTCTCTCGTCGCCGACACCCCCGCCGTGGTGCAGATCGGGGCATGGACCCTCCACCAGGGAGCCCTCGCGATCGGCTTCGCGACCGGACTGCGACTGGGCGCGATCATCGCCCTCGCGCTGATCGGCGGGCTCACGACGACCGGCCCCGACCTCGTACGCGCGACCGTGCAGCAGCTGCGGGTCCCCTATCGCGTCGGATACACGGCGCTCGCGGCGTTCCGCTTCGTGCCCCGCTTCGGATACGAGCTGTCGGTCATCCGCGCCGCCCATCGGGTGCGCGGGCACCACGGCGGCAGCGGCCCGTTCGCCCGGATCGCCCGCGGCTGGGGATACATCGTGCCACTGCTGGCCGGCGCCATCCGCCACGCCGAACGAGTCGCCCTCGCGATGGACTCCCGCGCCTTCGGCGCCCATCCGACCCGCACCGAACGACACCTGGTGCCGTTCCGCGCACGCGACACCGTGTTCGTCGTCCTGTGCCTCGTCATCTCGGCCGCGGTGTTCGCGGCGTTCTTCCCCTGGCAGCTGCCCTGAAAGGCGTACCCATGGCATACAGCAAGCTCGTGAAGCCCGAGTCGTCCGAGCTCCTGCACCTCACGGTGCTCCGCACCGAGCGCCTCGCCCCGCACTGGATCAGGGTGACGCTCGGCGGCGGCGAGATCGCGAAGTTCCGCCCGATGGGCTTCGACCAGTGGTTCCGCCTCTTCCTCCCGATCGGAGGGGATGCCGGTCTCGACCGCGTGCCCGCCAAGGCGAACAAGATGTTCGGGTACCTGAAGTTCCTGCGCATCCCTGACGGCGAGCGACCCGTGATGCGCAACTACACCGTGCGGGCGTACCGGCCCGCGACCGCCGACTGCAGTGCCGAGATCGACGTGGACTTCGTGCTGCACGGATCGGCCGCAGACGGCACGGCCGGACCCGCATCACGATGGGCGGAGACCTGCGAGCCGGGCGAGAACGTGCTCATCATCGACGAGGGGCTCGCCTTCAATCCGCAGCGCGGCGTGGACCGGGTGGTGCTGATCGGCGACGAGACGGCGCTGCCGGCCATCTCCTCGATCTGCGCCTCGCTGCCGGATCACGCCACGGGGACGGCGCTCATCGAAGTCCCCTCCGATGACGACGCTCTGGACTTCCCGCATCCGGCGGGCATCGACGTCGTGTGGCTCACCCGCCCGCACGAGTTCCCGCCTGGGTCGCGCGCGCTCGCTCAGCTGCACGACCTGGCACTGCCCGAGTCGCCCTTCCACGCATATGCGGCCGGGGAGCAGTCGCTGGCATCCGGCGTCCGCAAGCACCTCGTCGGCGAGCGCGGCGTCGACAAGAACGCTGTGAGCTTCTGCGGTTACTGGAAGCTCGGCGCCGCGTCGCCGGCATCCAAGGCGGCTCGGGATGCCGCGGCGGAGCCGCTCGCGTGAGCGGGACGGATGCCGGCGCAGCCGACGCCGCACACAAGGCCGACACCGGCGCGACCGCGATCGGCTCCACCACCACCGACTCGACCGCGGTCGTCGGTGCCGCTCCGCGCCGACGCTTCCACTTCCCCACCGCTATCCTGCTGACCTGCGCCGCACTCGGCGTCGCCGGCGGCATCCTGCTCGCCCCCGCGAACTGGGTCTCCACACTGCTGTTCGGCGGGCTTCCGTTCGTCAGCGTCGCGATCGCCGGACTGTGGCTCCTGCCGTCGGTCATCGCCCTGCGGCTGCTGCAGCGCCCTCTCGTGGGCCTGCTCGTCGGGCTGCTCGCCGGCCTCGTGATCGTGCCGTTCTCGGGATACGGGTTCGGCAGCGTCGCCACGAACCTGTGGTGGGCGGCCTTCACCGAGCTGCCGTTCCTCTTCGTGCTGTGGCGCTACTGGGGAACCTGGCTGCACTACCTCGGGGCGATCATCGTCTCGGTCGTGTACCCGATCATGGCGTGGGCGTCGTTCGACCTCGGCAGCTTCGGGCTCGGCATCCAGATCGCGTTCTTCGCAGTGATCCTGGCGAGCTGCGTGGGCGCGACGGCCCTTGGTATCCTCATCGCCGACCGTCTGAAGAAGGCCGGAGTCGGCCGTCGCCTCCCGCGCTGAGTCGCGCCCGTCGCATCCGCCAAGGCTGTTCCGCCGCACCGGGCCGACGGGTGTGCAGCAGGTGCACGCGAAAGGCCCCGGGCGCACCCGGGGCCTTTCTGCGTGAGTCAGCGCTTGCCCGCGATCTGGCGCCCGACGATCTCGCGCATGATCTCGTTCGTGCCGCCGTAGATGCGGTGCACGCGAGCGTCGAGGAACGCGCGGGCGATGGGGTACTCGGTGATGTAGCCGTAGCCGCCGTGGAGCTGCACTCCGGCGTCGAGCACCTCCCACTCGCGCTCTGTCGCCCAGAACTTGACCTTCGCGGCCTCCTCCGCCGAGAGCTTGCCCTTCGAGTAGGCGAGGAGCGCGCGGTCGATGTACGCCCAGAGCGCGTCGACGGTCGTCGCCATGTCGGCGATCTGGAACCGGCTGTTCTGGAAGTCGATGATCCGTTCGCCGAACGCCTCGCGGTCCTTGGTGTAGGCGACGGTCCAGTCGAGGGCTGCCTGCGCGGCCGCCGCACCCGCGACGCCGATCGACAGCCGCTCGAGCGGCAGGTTCATCATCAGCTGGATGAAGCCCTTGCCCTCTTCGCCGCCGATGAGGTTCTCGTCGGGCACGAACACGTCGCTGAACGAGAGCTCCGCCGTGTCATGACCCTGGAAGCCCATCTTGTGCAGCTTCTTGCCGTGGTCGAAGCCCTCCATGCCGTTCTCGATCAGCACGAGGCTGAAGGCGTCGGGACGGTTCCCCTCGCCGGTCTTCACGAACGTCACGACGAGGTCGGCGGTCGCGCCCGAGGAGATGAACGTCTTCGCGCCGTTGACGATGTAGCCGCCGTCGGTCTTCTTCGCGGTGGTCTTGATGCCGCGCAGGTCGGAACCCGCACCCGGCTCGGTCATCGCGAGAGCGCCGATGACTTCTCCGGTGGCCATGCGCGGCAGCCACTTCTGCTTCTGGTCCTGCGTACCCATGTGCACGAGGTACGGAACGGCCAGGTCGTCCTGGATGCCGAAGGCTCCCGCGAGCGAACCGGCCCCGGCGGCGATGACCTCTTCGTTGACGATCGCGCGGAAGCGGTAGTCCTGCAGCATGCCCGCGCCGCCGAACTCCTCCGGCACGGAGAGCCCGATGATGCCGGCCTCGCCCGCGGCGAGCATGGTCGCGCGGTCGACCTCTCCGTCGGCGTCCCACTTCTCGATCGCCTCGTGCGTCACGTGGCGCTTGACGAAGTCCTTGACGAGGTCGCGGAATGCCTCGTGATCCTCTTCGTAGATGTCGCGTTCCATGCCGTCCTCCCGAACGTCTCGTGCGTCGTTGCTCCGGCGATCATATGCCGCTGCCGTGACGACAGCACAGTGCGTTGTGAGAATGCATCCCACATTCGGTGACACTGGGTACCGCGATTGTCGGATGCCGCCAGACGGCGCCCGGCGGCCGTCAGTGCGCGTAATCGGGGGCCGCGGGGAGCCCGAAGAACTGCTCGAGCGTGTGGTAACCGCCGTGATGGTACGCGGCGGCGAGCTCGGTGCCGAGGTACCGCAGATGCCACGGTTCCGGCTTGTATCCGGTGATCCCGCTGCCGACCTGCTCGTACCGCACGATGAACCCGTACTCCCAGGCGTTCTCGGCGACCCATGCCCCCTGCGGCGTCGCGCCGAAAGCGTCGATCTCCCCGCACTCGGGGCTGCATGCCACGACGTCGAGCGCGAGACCCGTCTGATGCTCGCTGTGCCCGGCGCGCGCCGACGCGGCATCCGCTCCGGCCTGGCCACTGCTGCGCACGTGAGACGCGTGCGTCGACACCTGCAGGTCGTACGAGCGGTAGCCGTTGTTCGCGCCGATCTGACCCGCGCCCTCAGCGGCGGCTGCGGCGGCGAGCTCGCCGATCGCGGCGGAAACGTCGGTGCGCGCCTGACCCGAGCGCGTGGTCATCTCGAGCGGCATGTCGGTGAGCGACCCGGGCGCGAACGTGATCGGGTTCAGCGGTCGCGCCTTGTTCACGACGACCCAGACGTGCGCGGGGTCGTCGAGAGCGATGCAGGGCGCGTTGCCGGCGACCACGGCCGCGCGGAAGCTCTCGCCACCGCCGAATCCGGCGATGATCGCCGCATCGTCGGCGACGGAGATCGCCTCCAGCACCGACGGCTCCGAGCACGGGTCGGCGGCCGTCGTCGCTCCCACCTGTACGGCGGGGACCTCGGCCACGACGACCGGCTCCGGCATCGGCGCGCTCGACGGCGCGGACGTCGCGACGGGAGCGCTCGCGATCGACAGCAGGATGCCGACGGCGGTCACCGCGAGTCCGAGGGGCAATGCGGGTCCGCTGATCGGGGAGCGCGGGGCCGCATGCCGAGGCTGCGGCGTGCTGGTCATCCGTCCATTGTCTCTTAACTCGAATCGAACACAGTTCCCCCTGTTGTTGACATCTTCCTCGTTCATATGTTCGAATGTTCCGATGAGGTGGCAGGGTCAGAAAGTCGGTGATGTCGACACCGCAGCGCTGCCCGGACTCGAGGATCGGTCGAGCATGCTGCGCTCCGTCACGACCCCCGAGTTCGCGGGGATGACATTCCATGAGGTGCTGTCGAAGTCGGCGCTCAACCACGTGCCCGGCGCTTCGCGCATGCCGTTCGCGTGGACCATCAACCCCTATCGCGGATGCAGCCATGCATGCACATACTGTTTCGCCCGTGGGACGCACGAGTATCTCGACCTCGACGGCGGATCGGATTTCGACTCGCAGATCGTCGTGAAGACCAACATCGTCGAGGTGCTGCAGCGGGAGCTGCGCAAGGGCAGCTGGCAGCACGAGACGGTCGCTCTCGGCACGAACACCGATCCGTACCAGCGCGCCGAGGGCCGGTACAAGCTCATGCCGGGCATCATCGACGCCCTCGCCGCCTCGGGCACGCCGATCTCGATCCTCACCAAGGGCACGCTGATCCGACGCGACATCCCGTTGCTGGTGAAGGCGGCGCAGCGCGTTCCGGTCGACGTGCAGATGTCGATCGCGATGTACGACGACGATCTGCAGAAGGCGATCGAGCCGGGCGCCCCCACCACTCAGGCGAGGCTCGACACGGTGAAGGCGCTCACGGATGCCGGGTTCCCCGTCACCGTCTTCCTGATGCCGATCATGCCTCACATGACCGACTCGGTCGGAGCGATCGACACCGCACTGAGACGGATCAAGGATGCGGGAGCGCGGCGCGTCATCTACGGCGCACTGCACCTGCGGCCCGGCGTGAAGCCCTGGTTCATGCAGTGGTTGGGCGAAGCGCGACCAGACCTCGTGTCGTCGTACCTCGGTCTGTATCCCGGGGCGTCCATCGAGGCGCCGAAGGGCTACCGCCAGTGGCTCGCGAAGCGCGCGCGCCCGCTGATCCGCATGCACGGCCTCGACGGGCGCGACGAGAACGACTACCCCCGCCGCGGCACCCGCCCCGGGCAGGGGCACGTCGACTCCATCTGGAGTCAGAACGAGTCGCAGGGCGGTGCCAGGGCGACGACGCCCGTCAGATTCCGCACGACAGGATCGAGCGGGGAGGCCCCTGCACAGCCGATGCTGTTCTGACGCCCACTGTCGGCGTCCGCTCGTCCGACCCGCCGCACCGCAGCCCGTAGGCTCGATGACTATGGCGATCGGCTCGACAATCCACACGTTCGACGTGCAACTGGCAGACACGGATCGCGGCGTCTACGAGGACTACTCCCTCCGCGCGGCGCGGCATCCCTCCGAGACCGACGCCTACCTGCTCACCCGGCTGCTCGCCCTCGGCCTCGAGTACGCGGAGGGCGTCGCGTTCGGCGGCAGCGTGTCGGACACCGAGGAACCCGCCGTCGTCGTGCGCGACCTCACCGGGCGCATCACCGCCTGGATCGAGGTCGGAGCCCCCGACGCCGAACGGCTGCACCACGCGACCCGCCTCGCCGACCGCGTCGTCGTCTACACGCATCGCGATCCGGTCAAGGTGATGGCCCCGTGGGCCGACAAGCGCATCCACCGCGCCGACGACGTCCGCGTGTACAGCTTCGACCCCGGGTTCATCGAGTCGGCCGCACCGCTGCTCGAACGCCGCAACGCGGTGACCATGACCGTCACCGAGCAGACCCTCTACCTGACGCTGAACGGCACGAGCCTGACGACAGCCGTGAACGAGCACTCGATCGGCTGACCTCACCCCGTTTCGTCTCGTCGCTCCGCTCCTCGCTCAACGACCTACGGGAGAGACGAAACGCGCCACGCACGCAGAGGGCCCCGCCCGCGCGAGCGCGAGACGGGGCCTTCACGGGCGAGGCGATCAGCTGGTCAGGTCGGCAGCCGACGGCATCCGTCCGGCGATCTCCTCGATCAGGTCGTCGTCGACGCGCGCGTTCTCAAACGGCGCCTCGATCTCGGCGCGGTTCAGGAGCTCGCTCATGCGGCGCTGACGTTGGCGGGTGATGAGCGTGACGACGCGGCCCGAGCGACCGGCGCGGCCGGTGCGGCCCGACCGGTGCAGATACGTCTTGTACTCGTCCGGCGCGTCGGCCTGCACGACCAGGTCGATGTCGTCCACGTGGATGCCGCGGGCGGCGACGTCCGTCGCGACGAGTACATTCACGCGACCCGAGGTGAGGCGCTCGAGATTGCGCGTGCGCTTGCCCTGGTTCAGGTCGCCGTGCAGTGAGACCGCCGGGATGCCGGCGTCGTCGAACTGCTCGGCGAGCATCTCGGCGTAGGCGCGCGTGCGGGCGAACACGAGGGTCTTGCCCTCGCGGTCCACGAGCGACGTGAGGATGTCGGCCTTGTCGCGGTGCTCGATGACGAGCACGCGGTGCTCGATCGTGCTGGACTCCTGGTCCTCGCCGGCGACCTCGTACACGGCGGGGTCGACGAGGAACTCATCGACGAGCGCGGCGACCTCGCGGTCGAGCGTCGCCGAGAACAGGAGCTTCTGGCTGCCGTCGGCCGTGTGACGCAGGATGCGCTGCACGGGCTCGACGAAGCCGAGTTCGCACATGTGGTCGGCCTCGTCGAGCACCGCGATGCGGCAGTCGGAGAGGTCGAGCTTGCCCTGGTTGATGAGGTCCTCGACGCGTCCAGGCGTGCCGATGACGATGTCGACGCCCTTCTTCAGGGCACCCACCTGGCGGCCCTGCGGCACACCGCCGTAGATCTGCGTCGTGAAGAGCCCCACGCTGCGGGCGATGGGCTGGATCGTGCGGTCGATCTGCAGGGCGAGCTCACGCGTCGGGGCGAGGATGATCGCGCGGGGCGACCGTCCGAACTCACGGCGCTTGCCGGCCTGCGACTGCAGCACCTTCTCGACGAGCGGAGCGCCGAAGGCGATGGTCTTGCCCGAGCCGGTGCGGCCGCGGGCGAGCACGTCGCGTCCTTCGAGCACGGCCGGGATGCTGGCCGCCTGGATCGGGAACGGGCTGGCCGCCCCCATCTTGGCAAGCGTCTCGACGATGTTCGATCCGAGTCCGAGATCGGCGAACGTCACATCGGTCACCTCGACCGCCTGCACGGCCTTGGCCTCGAGGCGCTCGTGCACGACATCCTCGGTCGGCTCGAAAGCGGCCTTGGGGGTGGCGTTCCAGTCGCTGCGGCTCGGACGCGCGTCGCGGCCGGTGCGGTCGTCGCGACGAGGACGCTCGGTGCGGTACGCGCCGCCGGTCGACGGACGCGAACGCTCGTCGCGGCCTCCCTCGATCGCACGCTGAGTGCGGTCGCGGTCGAAGGCGCGACGGGCACGGTCGGCGTCGTAGGACCGTGCGGGACGGTCGGATGCTGCGCGGTCGTCGCGCTGCGGACGCGCATCACGGTCGAAACGCGGGCGCTCGGCGCCGCGGTCGCTGTACCGGGGGCGGTCGCCGCCGCGGCCGGCGCGGTCGCCGAACCCGCGGTCGTCGCGCTGCGGACGCGCATCGCGGTCGAAGCGCGGCGTGCGACGATCATCGCGATCGCTGTACCGGGGGCGGTCGTCACGCTGCGGACGCGCGTCGCGGTCGTAACGCTGCCCGCCGTGGTCGTCGCGGTCGTAGCGGGGACGGTCGGAACCGCGGTCGTCCCGACGCGGACGGTCGTCGAAGCGACGCCCACCGGCGCGGTCGTCGAACCGGGGGCGCTCGTCGAAACGGCGCTCGTCGGAACGGGGGCGCTCGCGGTCGTCACGACGATGCGGCGCCTCGCGGCGTCCGGACTCGGCGCGGTTGCGGATGCTGCGGGCCTCGTCGCGGCCTGCGCGCTCCTGCGAGGACCAGCGCTGCTTGGGAGCACCGCCCTCGTCGGCCGCACGGTAACCGCGGTGGCCGGGGCTGCGGCTACCGGGACGGCGGTCGAAGCCGGCCGCCGCAGGTCGCCGCTCCCCGACATCCGCACGTCCGCCGCGGGGATCGCGGCCTCCGTCGCGGGTATCGCGGGCTCCGTCGCGGCCGCCGGCGTGACGGTCGTGGAACGAGGTCTTCTTGGCGCCGTAGCGCGGCTCGAAGTTGGCAGCGGGGCGTCCGCCGCGGGGCTTCTTGTTCTTGGGCATGGGTGTGTCCTTCTGGGTTCTCGCACGAGAACAGCGCCGCGCACACGCGCGAGCACCCGGCATCCGATCGAGTGATCGTGCTGCGGGTCCGGACTGTCAGCGGCCGGGGCCATTCATGTGATGGTTGATTTACGTCGATCGACGCTCACCATCGGCCCCTGGGCTCACACTTCTTGCACAAAAACGTCCGCGTCCATACGCGGGTGCCCGAAGCCGACCACACCAGTGTACCGGTCGCACCTGGGAGGACGCCCTCCGCCCTACGATGGCGGCATGAGCACCGCATCCCCCACCGGCACCCAGGTCCATCTCCAGCTCGGCGAGGTGTCAGCGCAGATCGCGCAGGTGGGCGCCTCGCTCCGCTCGTTGCGCATCGGCTCGGTCGATCTGATCGCGCCGTATCCCGAGGACGCTCCGACGCCGTCGTGCTCGGGCGTCGTGCTCGTGCCGTGGCCGAACCGCGTGCGCGACGGTCGGTGGGACGACGAGGGCACAGACCGGCAGCTGGCGATCACAGAGCCGAAGTTCGGCAACGCCAGCCACGGCCTGCTGAGGTTCACGGCCTACGAGGTCACGGAGGGCGCATCGTCGGCGACCCTGCGCACGGCGGTGGTGCCGCAGACCGGCTACCCGTACCTGCTCGAGACGAGCGTGACCTACACGCTGCGCGCCGACGGCATCGACGTCGAGCACGTCATCACGAACCAGTCGACGACGTCGGCGCCCGTGGCCGTCGGTTCGCACCCGTTCCTCACGATCGGCGACGTCGCCGAGGAGGACCTCGTGCTGCGCGTCTCGGCGGGCACGGCGATCGAGACCGACGAGCGGATGCTGCCCGTCGGCACGAGACCGATCGACGCGGCCGTGCGGGAGGGCGTGCGCCTCGGCGACGTCTCGCTCGACACGGGATTCATCGACCTCGAGCGGGATGCCGACGGCCTCGCGCGCCACTCGCTCACCGCACCGGACGGCCGCCGTCTGACGCTCTGGCAGGGCGAGGGTTACGAGGTCGTGCAGGTCTTCACGACCGACAAGTACCCCGGGCGCCCGCTCGCCGTCGCGATGGAGCCGATGACGGCGCCGGCCGACGCGTTCAACAGCGGAACCGGACTGCGGCGCCTCGCCCCCGGCGAGACCTGGACCCTGCGCTGGGGCATCACGCTCGACTGACCCGCAGCCCCCTGCCCTACTCGCCGCGCTCGCGCAGCTCGCGGCGCGTGAGCTGCGGGGCGTGCGGGAGCGCGGATGCGGATGCGGACGCGGATGCCGTGGCGTCCACCAACGCGGGCGAGTCACCGGCATCCTTCCCGCCTCCACCCTTGCGGGCCCGGCGCCGCTCCTTCGCCCCCTCGACGAGGTTGTACAGCGTCGGGAGCACGATCAGGGTGAGCACGGTGGAGGACAGGAGCCCGCCGATCACGACGATCGCGAGCGGCTGCGAGATGAAGCCACCGTGGCCGGTGATGCCGAGCGCCATCGGGGTGAGCGCGAGGATCGTCGCGAGAGCGGTCATGAGGATCGGCCGAAGACGCTTCTCACCACCCGCCATCACCGCCTCGGCGGTCGACAGTCCCTTCTCCCGGTACTGGTTCACGAGGTCGATGAGCACGATCGCATTCGTCACCACGATGCCGATGAGCATCAGCACTCCGATCAGCGAGGCGACGCCGAGCGGCACGCCGGTCACGATCTGCAGCAGGATCGCCCCGGTCGCCGCGAACGGCACCGAGATCAGCAGCAGCAGCGGCTGACGGAGTGACTTGAACGTCGCGACCATCACGACGTACACGATGAGGATGGCCGCGAGCATCGCGAGTCCGAGCTGCGAGAACGAGTCGGCCTGCTGCGAGGCGACGCCGCCGACCTCGGCAGAGGCACCGTCCGGCAGGTCGACCGCGGCGAGCGCCTCGGTCACCGACTGGGTCGCGGTGGCGAGGTTGTCGGAGGCCGGGGGCACGGTGATCGTGGCGGTGCGACGGCCCTGCTCGGTGGTGATCGAGGTGGGGCCGTTGCGCTCCTCGACGGCCGCGAGGTCCTGCAGCTGCACGACGCCCGTCGGGGTGGGGATCGTGAGCTCGCGCAGCGCCTGGGCGGTCGTGGGCGGGGTGGCGTTCGCGAGGTAGACGGTCAGCGAGGAGTCGTCGATCTCGACGGATCCGAGCTGCTGCGGACGCATGGTGTTCGACACGATCGCGCCGACGGCGACCTCGGAGAGCCCGCGCGCCGCGGCGGCGTCGCGATCGACGACCACCGCGAGATAGGGCAGGGCGGCGGCGAGGTTGTCGGTGACCTGGCCGATGCCGTCGCGGCCGTCGAGCTCGTCGACCACGGCAGAGGTGGCTGTGGCGAGGTCGTCGCTGCTCGAGGCGGTGACGGTGATCTCGATGTCGCTCGATCCGAGGCCGGCGGATGCCGCGACCGACACCTCTCCGACGTCGGTCAGCTTCTCGATCGCGTCCTGCACCTCGGCGCGGAGGGCCTCCTGGTCGGCGTCGCTGTCGGTGAGCACCGAGTAGGTGACTCCGGCGCCGCCCGAGAACGCGTCGCGCAGCGCGGAGCCGCTGGAGCCGATCGACGCCTGCACGTGCTCGACGCCGTCGATGTCGAGCAGGGCGTCTTCGACGGCGATCGCCGCATCGGACTTCGTCTCGAGGCTGGCGGTCGGACCGAGGTCCTGCGTGACCGTCATGGTGTTCTGGCCGGAGTCGCTGAGGAAGTTGATCTTCATGAGCGGTGCGGCGGCGATCGTCCCGCCGAGCACGATCACGGCGAGGAGCACGGTGATCCACGAGTGCTTGAGCGTCCAGCCGAGGATCGGACGGTACCCGCGCTGCAGGCGGGTCGGCGGAGCATCCGGGTGCTCGGGGTCGATCTGCGCGCCGTCCTCGTCGAGCAGCGGCTTGCCGGGGCGCAGGAACCAGTAGGCGAGAACCGGCACGATGGTCAGCGACACGAGCAGCGAGGCGACCATCGCGATCGACACGGTCATGGCGAACGGCCGGAACAGCTCGCCCACGGCGTCGCCGACGAAGACGAGCGGCAGGAACACGGCGACGGTGGTGATGGTCGACGAGGTCACCGCCATCGCGACCTCGCGCACGGCGAGCCGGATCGCGTCGCCCTTGTCGGCGTCCCCGACGTAGTGTCTCTTGATGTTCTCGATGACGACGATCGAGTCGTCGACGACGCGTCCGATCGCGATGGTGAGGGCGCCGAGGGTGAGGACGTTGAGCGAGTAGCCGAACGCCTGCAGTCCGATGAAGGTGATGAGCACGCTCGTCGGGATCGAGATCGCGGTCACGAGCGTCGAGCGGATCGACAGCAGGAACACGAGGATCACGATCACGGCGAACGCCAGACCCAGGAGTCCCTCGGTGGCGAGCGTCTCGATGGACTGCTCGATGAAGGGCGCCTGGTCGAAGATGATCGTGAACTCGGCATTCGGTAGCGCCTCGCCGATCTCGTCGAGCGCGGCGATGATGCCCTTCGACACCTCGACGGTGTTCGCGGCGGGGAGCTTGGTGATCGAGATCGACAGGGCGTCCTCGCCGTCGACGCGCGAGATCGACGAGACGGGATCGGCCTCCTGCACGACCGTCGCGACGTCGCCGATCGTGACGTCGGTGCCCACGATGGGGAGTGCGGCGATCTCCTCGACCGAGGTGATCTTCGCGCCGGTCTGCACGGTGAGCGTCTGACCGTTCTCGGTGATGTCGCCGCCCGGGAACAGGGTGCCGTTCTGCTCGAGCGCGTCGCTGATCGCCTGGGTGCTCTCGCCCTGCGCGGCGAGCGCGGCGACGTCGGGCGTGATGGTGATGCGCTGTCCCACGCCGCCGATGATCTGCGCCGCGTTGACGCCGTCGACGTCTTCGAGGTCGGGGATCGCGACGTTCTCGAGCTGGGTCTGCGCCTCCTGCGCGTTCTCGAAGCCGGTCACCGCGACCTGGATGACGGGGAAGTCGTCGACCGACACCGCGAGCACCTGCGGACTGATGCCTTCGGGCAGCTGCGCCGAGATGCGGTTGATCGCCTGCTGCATCTTCTGCTCGGCCGTCGCGAGGTCGGTGCCGTAGGCGAACGTCGCCTGCACGACCGACGCATTGGTGGTGCTCGTCGCGGTGGTGCTCTCGAGACCGGGCACGCCCTGGATCGCCGCCTCGATGGGCGTCGACACGTCGTTCTCGACGACCTCCGGCGAGGCGCCGGGGTAGGTCGCGGTGACGACGAGGTTCGGCAGCTCGAGCGACGGGATGAGCTCCTGCTTGAGGTTCGTGAGAGCGAGTCCGCCGAACACCGCGGCGACGATCGTGATGAGGGCGATCAGCGCACGGTTCTTCAGGCTCAGGACGGCGAGTTTCGACACGGGATTCTCTCTCTGTCGGTCAGGCGGATGCTGCGGCGGCGGTGGATGCGGGTGCGGACGCCGGTGCGGGACAGAGGATCCCGGCGAGGGCGTCTCGGATCAGCTCTTCGTCGAGCGGCTCGTCGTGGATCTGTGCGTGCCAGAGTACGCCGTCGATGAAGACGGCTGCCGCCCTGGCGCGGTCACGGCCGTGAACGGGCGCCATGAAGCCGACGATCTCGTCGGACCACTGGCGCGCGAACGCTCGCACGCGGGGGTCGTGCACGGCGGCGGTGACGACCGCGCGATCGGCATGAACGGCGCGAGCGTCGTCGAGGGCCTGACGCACGAGACGGGCGATGCCGGCCGGCGTCACGCCCTCCGCGACGACGGCCTGTCTGGTCTCCTCGATGCGTCCCTGGATCTCGGCGGCGAGCGCATCGACGGCTGCTTCGCGCAGATCGTCGAGGGTCGCGAAGTACTGCGTGGTGGCGCCGAGCGGCACGCCCGCCCGCGTCGCCACCTTGCGGTGGGTGAGGGCGTCGACGCCGATCTCGACGATGAGCTCCGCGGCGGCGGTCACGATCTCGCGGCGACGCGCCTCGGGGTCGCGACGGCGCCGGGTGACCTCGCTCATCGAACCTCCTGTACGGGCGTACATGTACGTTTGTACATCTTGCCCGTCGAAGCTGAGCGTTCGCCCGGCGCCCCTGCCGCGCCTCTCCGCCTCGCTAGGCGGCGGAGACCTCCACCTGACCGCGTTCGAAGTAGGCGACGAGGTCGGCATCCAGCGCGGGCACCTCGATCGCCGAGCCGTCTCCGCGCAACGACTCCGTCGCGAGGATGCCGGCCGCGACCGCCTCACGGGCGGCGACCGGCGACGTCTCGGTGAGGCCGCCGTCGCGCACGAACCGCAGGAACTCGGCGACGAGCAGGCCGTCGGCGCCGTCGTGTCCGGCATCGACGACCTCCGGCACGATGAACGTCTCGTCGGCGGCGGCGGCACCGCGATGCCTGCGGTTCCACAGCCGCACCTCGCTGCCGGCGGTGTCGCCGACGTTCTCGATGCGCCCCTCCGTGCCGATCACCGTGTAGTTGCGCCAGTAGTCGGGCGTGAAATGGCACTGCTGGTACGACGCGAGGATGCCGCCGGCGAGCCGCAGGTTCACCATCGAGATGTCCTCGACATCGACCACGGGGTTGAGTCCGGTGAGGGAGGCGGGCGGCCAGTTGTCGACGCTGAACCAGTCCGGCATCCGCTCCCCCGGCCGCTCCCGACGGTCGGTGATCGCTCCGTACACGCTGAGCTCGCCCATCGCCGCGACCTGCTCGGTGTAGGCGCCGGCGAGCCAGTGGATGATGTCGATGTCGTGCGCACCCTTCTGCAGCAGCAGCCCGGTGGTGCGGCGGCGGTCGGCGTGCCAGTCCTTGAAGTAGTAGTCGCCGCCGTGCCCGACGAAGTGCCGCACCCAGACGGCCTTGACGTCGCCGATGCGCCCGTCCTGGATCAGGCCGCGCATGAGCGTGATCACGGGCATGTGCCGCATGTTGTGGCCGATGTAGAGGCGGCTGCCGGTGCGGCGCGCGGTGCGCAGCATGGCGTCGGCGTCGGCGAGGTCGATCGCGAGGGGCTTCTCGCAGAACACCGCGACACCGGCCTCGAGGGCGCGGATGCTGAGCGCGGCGTGGGTGTCGTCCGGCGTCAGCACCATCACGGCATCCACCCCCGAGGTGAGCAGCTCGTCGAGCGAGTCGGTGACGAGGGCGTCGGGCAGCAGGCGGCGCGCGTCGTCGCGCGCCCGCTCCGAGGGGTCGCACACCGCGGTGATGCGCGACCCGCGGCCGGGGCGGTGCACCTCTTCGCGGAGAGTGGCGCGCGCGCCGAAGCCGATGATTCCGATGGTGAGATCCACGGTGGTCCTTCTGGGGTTGGAGTGCGGTGTGCGAGACGTCGACGTCAGCGCATGCGGGATGCCGGGGCGTCGAGATCCGTCGACGCCCCGGGGAAGAGCGACCAGGGGAACTCGTGCAGCCGGGCAGGAGAGTCGTCGGGGGCGAGGGCTCGGTCGACGATGATCCGCGCCTGATCCTCGAAGAAGTCGGTCGGGCCCACCGTGGTGAGGGTAGGGGCGACGCGCTGCGCGTCGGGGGTGTTGCCCACGCCGATCACCGCCACGTCGTGCGGCACCCGCAGACCGAGCATGTGCGCGGCGTTGATGGCCGCGATCGCAGCGAAGTCGGTCGTGGCGTAGATCGCCGACGGACGCCGCTCGCGCGACAGCAGCCGCACGGCGGCCTCGAACGCGCTCGACTGGGTGTCCCCGTACGTGACGGTCCAGCCGGGATCGGCGTCGATCCCCGCGGCCTCCAGGCGCTCGAGGTACGGCGTGTACCGCGTGACCTGGGTGGCGGCGAGGCGCACGGCGCCCTCGGCCGCAAGGCATCCGATCTCGGTGTGCCGTTCGAGCAGGTGGTCCATCGCGATCCCGCAGCCGGGGATCGCGTCCGACCGCACGACGTCGAACCCGGCCGGGTCGAGCGGGCTCTCGGTGAAGACGACGAGCCGCTGCCCACGCTGCACGAGGTCGCCGAGCTTGCCCGCGGCATCCGCTCCGAGTCCGATGCCGTCGAGGTAGGCGACGTCGCTCTCGACGCGGTCCAGGGCTGCGTGCCAGTCGCCGTCCGCGAGGATCAGCGTCGTCAGTCCGTGCTTGTTGGCCTCCGCGTTCACGGCGTCGGACACGGCGAGCGACCACGGGTCGCTGAGCATGTGCAGCGACAGCTGCACCATGCCGCTGCGTCCCGTGCGCACCGCCCGCGCCGCACTGTTCGGGCGGTAGTTGAGCTCGTCGGCCGCGGCCAGCACCTTGGCGGCGGTCGCCTCGGCGACACCGGCACCGGATGCGGCGCCCGCGCGTCCCGAGAACACGTACGAGACCGTCGCGGTCGAGACCCCGGCCCGCTCGGCGACCATCCGCAGCGTCGGACGCCGGGGAGGATGCTGTCTGCGCTCCGCCATCGCTCAGCCCTTCGATCCGCTGAACGCGATGCCCTGGATGAACTGCCGCTGCAGGATCATGAAGGTCACCAGCATCGGCAGGGTCGCGAGCAGCGCACCGGCCATGAGCACGGGGTAGTCGGTGCCGTGGATGCCGACGAGCTGCGACAGCCCGACCGACAGCGGCATCCTGGCAGGGTCGGTCGTCACGATCAGGGGCCAGAGCAGATCGTTCCAGGACCACAGCACGGTGAACACCACAAGTGCGATGATGCCAGGCTTCGCGAGCGGAACCATGATCCGCCAGAAGGTCTGCCACGGATTCGCGCCGTCGATGCGCGCCGCTTCCTCGAGTTCGGCGGGCATCGACAGGAAGAACTGCCGCATGAGGAACGTGCCGAAGGCGCTGAAGATGCCGGGGACGATCAGCGCCTGCAACGTGTTGAGCCAGCCGAGCGACTGGATGATCTCGTACTGCGGCAGCAGGTAGAGCTGCGAGGGCACCATGAGCACCGAGAGGAACACGACGAACAGGGCGTTGCGGCCGGGGAACGGGATACGGGCGAACGCGTATCCGGCCATGGTGCAGAGCACGACCTGCCCGACCGTGCGGCCGACCGTGAGCAGCACCGAGTTCGCGAACATCTGCGCGAAGGGCATCGAGTCGAACACCTCGGCGAAGTTCGTGAACACCCACTCGCGCGGCAGCAGGCTCGGCGGCACCTGCACCGAGTCGGACAGGGTCTTGAACGAGGTCAGCAACTGCCAGATGAACGGGAACACCATGAGCACGGCGCCCACGATCAGCACGAGGTGCACGATCCACAGTCCGCGGTTCTTCGGAGTCCCGGCCGCGCGGCGGCGACGGGATGCGTCGGCGCCCACGATCGCGCGGGTGTCGAGGGAGAGGTCACTCATAGTGCACCCACTTCTTCTGCAGACGGAACTGCACGACCGTCAGCACGAGGATGATGAGGAGCAGCAGGAACGCGACGGCTGCCGCATAGCCGCGGTCGTTGTCGAGGAAGCCCGCCTGGTAGAAGAGGTAGACGACCGTGCGGGTGTTCGGCATCGCCGGGTTGTTGCGGCCGAGCATCATGTAGACGAGGTCGAACACCTGCAGCGCGCCGATCACGCTGATCACGCTGACGAAGAAGATCGACGGCGACAGCAGTGGGATCGTGATCGAGAAGAACTTGCGCACGGGACCGGCGCCGTCGAGGTCGGCCGCCTCCATGATCGTGTCGGGGATGCCCTGGAGACCGGCGAGGAAGATCACGATGTTCGTGCCGAGTCCCGCCCAGATGCCGACGACCGCGATCGCCACGAGCGCGGTGCTCGGGTCGGTGAGCCAGCTGCGGCCGTCGACGCCGACGGCGCCGAGCGCCGCGTTGAGCACGCCGTAGTCGCCGTTGTAGATCATGCGCCAGACGAGGGCGATCGCCGCGGGCATCGTTACGACGGGGATGAAGTACAGCGTGCGGTACGCGCTGCGCCCCTTGAGGCCGGTGGTGTTCAGCAGCGCGGCGATGGCGACGGCGAGCGGGATGCCGATGAGCGCGATGACCGTGTAGATCGCGGTGTTGCGCAGCGCGCCGATCAGCTCTGGGTCCTGGAACAGACGCGCGTAGTTCTCGACGCCCACCCACTCCGACCCGCCGAACGGCCCGGATTTCGTGAACGAGATGATGAGCGTGCGCACGGTCGGCCACAGATAGAAGACGGCGATGCCGAGGGCGGTGGGACCGAGGAACACGAGCGCCCACCAGGGCGAGGCGCCCGGCGTGCGCCGGCGGCGACGGATGCCGGGGCTCTGCGCCTCCGGCATCCGCGCCGCCTGTGCGGCCTCGCGCGGGGCGACGACGGTCATGAGGTCACTCCTGCTCGGCGTCCAGCGCCGTCTGCATCTGCGCTGCGAGGTCCTTCAGGCCCGCCTCGGGCGTGACGGCACCCGACCAGACCTGCGACAGCACCTCGCTCTCGATGCTCGTCCACGCGGACGTGTTCTTCGAGACGGGGTAGGGCACGGCGGTGTCGAGCGCGTCGATGTAGACCTGCAGGTCGAACTGCGGCTGCGCGTCGACCCAGGCCTGCTGCGTGTCGTGGAACGCGGGAATCACGGTGCCGGTCTCGGCCTGGATCTTCGCGGCCTGCTCGCCGCTCGCGAATGCGGCGAACGCCTTCGCCTCGGCGAGGTGCGGGCTCTTGGCGTTCGCCACGTTGCCGACTCCGTGGATCACGCTCTGGTTACCCGTTGGTCCCTCCGGCAGCGGCGCGACGTCGACCTGGTCGGAGATGTCGGCGTTCTCGCCGTAGGCGATCGCGGCCCACGAGCCGTTCTGGAACATCGCGACCTTGCCCGAGAGGAAGAGGTCCTCGGGATTGGTGTCGGTCATCTGCTGCGCGGTCGGCGACGACCCCGCCTCGATGAGATCGGTCCACAGCTCGATGCCCTCGAGCGCCTCGGGGCTGCCGTAGCCCGACTCCGTGCCGTCGGCCGAGATGACCTCGCCGCCGGCCTGCGCGATCGAGTTGTAGTAGTTCTCCTGACCGTACTGGCTCGCCGCGACGCCGTACTGGCCGGTCGCGGGATCGGTCAGGGCTGCGGCGGCGGCGGCGAAGTCGTCCCACGTCCACCCCGCCGCGGGGTAGGCGACTCCTGCCGCGTCGAACAGCGCCTTGTTGTACCAGAGCGCGACGGTGTCGAAATCCTTCGGAGCGCCGTAGAGCGTGCCGTCGAACGTGTAGAGGTCGATGAGTCCCTCGGGGTAGTCCGCGGCATCCACCCCGGCGTCGTCGAGCGGTGCGAGCTGGCCGTTCGAGGCGTACAGCTGGAAGTTCGGACCGTTCATCCAGAACACGTCCGCCGCCGAGCCGCCGGTCGCCGCGGTCTGCAGCTTCGTGAAGTACTCCTTGTACGGCGTGACCTGGATGTCGATCGAGACGTTCGGGTTCTCCTCCTCGAAGGCTGCGGCGATCTCCTCCATCGCGGGCTTCTGGTTCTCGTCCCAGATCGCGTAGCTGAGGGTGACATCGCCTCCGGAGGACTCGCCGCCCCCGGTCGACGATGAGCAGGCGGTGAGCGAGACGACGGCCGCCGTGGCGGCGGCGAGGGCGCCCAGGGCGCGGCGGGAGGTGCGGGGCATCGGTGTCTCCTTCGACGGGTGCAGGTCTGTGTTAAACGTTTAGCAGTTAAACGATTAGCAAGAGAGTAGCCCGGCACTCGCGTGGCGCGCAAGAGGTGTCAGAGCTGTGAGCCGAGCAGCAGCCCGGCCGCTGCGGCCGCGAGGCCGAGCACCAGCATCCCGACAGCGTCGAAGAGGGATGCCGCGCGCTCGCCGTCCCGCCACAGCGCGACGGCGTCGAGCATGGCCGTGCTGAAGGTCGTGTACCCGCCGAGCAGACCGGCGCCGACGAGGAAGGCTGCGTCGGGCAGCGCGGTGGTCACGACGCCGAGGGCGAACGAACCGGTGAGGTTCACCACGAGGATGCCCCACGGGAACCGCCGACCCGCGATCGATCCCACGGCGAGGTCGAGGACGTACCGGAGCACCGCGCCCGCTCCCCCGGCGAGCGCCGCCCCCACGAACAGCAACGCGCTCACGACGCAGCCCCCGCCCCGGCTGCGGAGTCGTTCGGCCGGCCGAGGCGCAGCCCCAGCGCGGCGGCGGCGAGTCCGAGAACCAGGCTCCCGACCGCATACGCCGCGGCGAGGGCGGGCGCGGCGGCCCACAGCTCCACCGTGCCGGTCATGAAGGCGCTGTAGGTCGTGAATCCGCCCAGCACCCCGGTGCCGAGCAGCACGCGCAGGCCGGTGGTCTGCGGCATCCGGGCCGCGAGGAGCCCGATGAGGAACGCGCCGACGATGTTCACGGCGAAGGTTGCCAGGGGGATGCCGCCGGCATCCGGCACCCACAGGCCCACCGCGAGACGGGCCGCCGTGCCCGCGGTGCCCCCGAGGAAGACGAGGAGCACGCGGCGGGGAGTCACCCGGCAACTCTAGCCCCGGCCTCGGCCGCCTCAGGGTCGGACCGTCGCAGGACCACCGCGGAATGTCAACCCGCTGTGCAGCCGGACGATGCGAGGCGAACACTGGTGCCATGAAGCCGCTGTGGAAGCTCGACCGCACCCCGCCCACAGGCACCCCCTTCGACCCCGGAGCACGACACGACGTCATCGTCGTCGGCGCCGGTCTCACCGGCCTCTCGACCGCCGTGATGCTGACCAGAGCGGGACTCGACGTCGCGGTGCTGGAGTCGGGATCGGTCGGCGAGCTCGCGTCCGGCGGCAACACCGGCAAGCTGTCGTTGCTGCAGGCGCAGCGGCTCGCCGAGATCAGCCGCCACCACTCGGCGACGCTGCTGCAGGCCTACGTCGACGGCAACCGCGCGGGCATGGACTGGCTCACCGCGTTCGCCGACCACGCCGGAGTGCCGTACGAACGACGCATCGATCACACCTACGCGCAATCGGCAGACGGACTCGAATCGGTGCGCGCGCAGCATGCCGCCGCCCAGGAGGCGGGACTCCCGACACGCATGCTCACACGAGGCGAGCTGAACGTCGACTTCCCGGCGGCGGGAGCCGTCGCCCTCGACGACCAGGTCACGATCGACCCCATGCGGGTGACCGAGGCGCTGGCGTCGGAGCTCCTCTCCGCCGGCGGCACGCTGCACACCGGCGTGCGGGTGACGGCGACGCACGCGCTTCCCGACCCGCGGGTCGAGACGACCGCCGGTCCCCTGTTCGCCCCGCACATCGTCATCGCGACCGGGTATCCGATCCTCGACCGCGGTCTGTACTTCTCGAAGATGCGGGCGTTCCGGTCGTACTGCGTGTCGTTCCGGGTACCCGGCGGCATCCCCGACTCCACGTTCATCTCGACCGACCAGCCGACGCGGTCCATCCGCCCCGTGTCCGCGTCCGACGGCCCCGCCTCCGCGGCGCAGCTGGTCGTCGGCGGCAACGGGCACCCGGTCGGGCGGTCCGACGGCGAGCGCGCCGCGGTCGACGAGCTCGTCGAGTGGACGCAGAAGTACTTCCCCGGCGCGGAGGAGACGCATCGCTGGTCGGCGCAGGACTACGAGTCACACAACCAGATCCCGTTCGTCGGCGCGATGCCGCGGGGTCTCGGCCGCATCCGTTTCGCGACCGGCTACGCCAAGTGGGGACTGTCGAACGCGCCAGCCGCGGCGCTGCGACTCACCACGGAGATCCTCGGCGCGAGCTGGCACGATCGTCCGGGGTGGATGGTGAAGATCGGCACCCGTCTGACCGTGCCCGCCGACCTCGCCCGCGGCGCCGTCGAGGGCGTGAAGGTCGCGGCCGCCGCCACCAAGGGGTGGGTGGATGCCGAGAAGACCCCCGTGCCCGTGCCTCAGCCCGCCGAGGGCGAGGGCGTCGTGGCGAACCGCGGAGGGCTCCCGGTCGGCATCTCGACCGTCGACGGCGTCACCAGAGCCGTCGACGCCGTGTGCCCGCACCTCGGCGGCGTCCTCGACTGGAACGACGCGGAGTGCAGCTGGGACTGCCCGCTGCACGCCTCCCGCTTCACCGCCGACGGGACGCGCATCGAGGGACCGGCGCTCAGCGATCTGAAGAAGCTGCCCCGCACCCCGAAGGACTGAGCCCGTCAGTCGCGGGCGGCGTCGGCCGGCGGCGCATCCCACCCCTGCTGGGGCTGCTCGCAGGTCTCGCGGAACACGTACTGCGACACGAGCTTGCGCTGATGGCTCGACCAGTCGATCGCGGGACGACGCTGGTCAGGGGGCAGATACCCGAGCCGGTACACGGCCATGAGCTCGAGGTCGTCGGGTACGTGCAGGAGGTCGATGATCTCCTCCCACTTGCCCGGCACCTCCATGGGGAACGAGATGAACTGGATCCCCATGCCGAGCTCCACCGTCGTGAGCCACACGTTCTCCATCGCGGCGCCCATGCTGAAGACCGAGTAGAACGACGACAGCTGTCCGGGCCGGTACTCGCTGCGGTCGAGCATGACCCCGAGGAGCAGCGGCGACCCGGCGACGAGCTTGTGATTCTCCTCCCCGAGCGTCTTCGGCACGCCGAACGTGTTCATGAGCTTCTGCCCGCGCTTCGTGAACACCTGACTCGTGAACGGCCGCAGGGCCGCGGGCAGCTTGTCGAACAGCATCCCGCTGCGCTTCTCCTCCATCTCCGCCTGGCTGAAGCGGAAGTACGGCTTGTAGCGCTCGAAGAACGTGCCGTTCGACATCGCCTCCGTCATGCTCTCGCCCGAGATCTGCGCGATCCTGTCGATCGTCTCGCGGTTCTCGATCACCACGAACCGCCAGGGCTGGCTGTTCAGCTGCGAGGGCGCACGGCCCGCCGCCTCCAACAGGATGCGCTGATGCTCCTCCGACACGGGGTCGGGCAGGAACGGCCCGTTCGTGGTCTTGCGGCGGCGGATGACATCGAGCAGTTCCATGCGTTCACTTCCGGTCGGAGGGGATGCGCGAGCACACCAGGCCCGCGACGAGGAAGGGGGCCGCGGCGAGCGCGACCAGCGGATGCCGACGCGTGTGCGTGCCGAGATACGGGATCGCCGCGAGGGGCACGACGGCGGGGACGAGGGATGCCGCGGCCCGGCGACTCGCCATCCTCGGCCGCGCCCAGAACGCGGCGCTGACCGCGGCTCCGGTCGCGGCGAACGTGGCGATGTAGAGCGCGTGGTGGAGCCAGCGGTACCCGCTCGTGTCGATCGTCTTCGTCGCGACGGCGGTGCCCAGCGCGGCGTTCGCGGCATATGCGACGGCGGCCGCGACGAACAGCGGAGCCGCGTTCGTGCGCTTCCGACGGGGGGCCATGGCACGACACTACGCCCGGACCCCCTCTGCCGAGCCACCCCCTTGCGCGCGAAACACCCCTTTGGATAGGAGCCGCAAGGGGGTGGCTCGCACCCAAGGGGGTGTGTCGGCGGGGTCGTTAGAGGTTCGCCTCCGCATACACGCGAAGCGCGTCGCGGACGAACTCCGCCCCGTGGGTCCCGCCCGACGATGTCGCGTAGTTCGCACCGAAGCGCGGGTCGGCCACGTACATCTCGCCGAGACCGATCACGTACGCCTTGACGTCTCCGCCCGGCGCCGACGCCGGGGTGCCTGGCACACCGGTGAGCCAGTCGACGTGACGGCGGGCGAGCTGCTGCGCTTCTGCGGATGCCGGGTCGCTGCCGCTCTCGGCGGCGGCGACCCAGTCGCGCCCGAGGTCGGACACGCGCTGCTGCCAGTCGGCGCGCTCGGCCTCGGTCATCCCGCGCCACCAGCGGTCGCCGTCGGCGTAGGCCCGACTGCCCCAGCGCTTCTCGACCTCGTCCTTATACCGGGTGTGGTCGAAGCCGTCGAACATGTCCTCTGCCATGAGTTGTTCACCTCCTCTCAGTGCGGTGATGGTCTTCTCGACCGACGCGATCTGCCGCCCCAGCCTGTCCTGCTCCTCGCGCAGCACCGCGAGGTGGGTCTCCAGGGCGGAGGCCTCCGTCGTCCTGCATGAACCGGCGTCGAGCACGTCGGCGATCTGCGGCAGCCCCAGCCCCAGCTCCCGCAGCAGCAGGACCCGCTGCAGGCGCACGAGTGCTGACTCGTCGTAGTGGCGGTATCCGTTGGGCGCGATGCGGGTCGGCGCCAGCAGCCCGATGTCGTCGTAGTGACGCAGCGTCCTGCTGGTCGTACCGGCGAGGCGTGCGATCTCCTGGATGGACCACTCCCGTCCGCTCATGTCTCCTCCTCGGGTCTTTCGATGTCTCCACCGTAGAAGTTGACGTCGCGTCAAGGTCAAGGGAGCGATCAGAGGAGGACCTTGACATGATCGAGATATATCGTGTTACGCTGTCACAACACGATATATCGTGATCCGTCTCAACACAGGAGAAGCAGACATGACCGAGAAGTGGCTCATCGCCCCGGGCGAGGAACGCGTCATCGACATCGAGAACGTCAGCCGGCTGAAGGTCGGTCTGGTCGGCGGGCAGGTCGACGTGATCGCCCACGACGAACCCGGCATCCGGATCGAGGTGCACGGCGTCACCACCAAGGATCTCCGCATCGAATCCCACGACGGCGAGGTCGAGATCGACCACCCGCAGCTGGGATGGGACAACTTCCTCGAGGTGTTCCGGAACTTCGGCTCCGGCGGTCCCAAGGCCGAGGTCAGCATCGCCGTCCCCCGCGCGATCGCCCTCACCCTGGGCGTCGTGAGCGCCGGCGCCCTCGTCTCCGGCATCCGCAACGACGCCCGGCTGAACACCGTGTCAGGAGACATCATCGTCGACACGCTCATCGGCGACCTCACCGTGAACTCGGTGTCGGGCGACGTGCAGGTGCGAGGACTGACCGGCTCCATCACCGCGAACAGCGTCTCGGGCGACGTCGCCGTCACCGGCACCGTGCGCAAGGCGACCGTCGACATCGTCTCGGGATCGACCCTCGTCGATGCCGCCGGCGACGTCAACACCATCACCATCAATTCGGTCTCGGGCGGCACCACCGTGCGGCTCGACGAGTCGCTGGCCGCGAACTACGTGATCCGCTCTCTGAGCGGGCGGCTCCTCATCGACGGCGTCGAGCGCGGGTCCTCCGGCATCAACAACTACACCGGCTCCACGGGCGAGCTCGCCGGACGATTCGTCGACCTGCGCGCCAACTCCGTCTCGGGCGGCGTGACGGTGCTGCGCCGCACGCCCGCATCGATCGAGAACGACGCCGAATGGGAGGAAGAGGCATGAGTCCCGCCGTCTTCTCCCACGGGGACCTGCGCCTGTACCTGCTGTCGCTGCTCGCGGAATCCCCGCAGCACGGGTACGGCATCATCCAGGCGCTCACCGACCGCACCGGCGGCACGTACACGCCGAGCGCCGGCACCATCTACCCGCGACTCGCGAAGCTCGAGGAGGAGGGCCTCGTCTCGAAGACCGTCGACGGCCGCACAACGATCTACGCGATCACCGATGCCGGACGCGCCGAGCTGTCCTCCCGTGAGGGCGACCTCGCGGGCATCGAGGCCGGGCTCACCGATTCGGTGCGCCTGATCGCGAACGAGGTGCGCCAGAGCGTCAAGGAGGCGATGAAGAGCCTGAGGGCCGACTTCGCCACCGCCGAGAAGGACGACCGCGCAGCATCCAAGTCCCGCCCGCGCACGCCGGGTGATGACGAGCGCATCGTCAGCCGCGAGGAGCTCCACCGGGCGGATGCCGTGATCAACGCGTTCCGCGCCCGCATCCGCACCGACCTCCGCACGCACGTCGCGAGGGGCGGCATGCTCCCGGCCTCCGTCGTCTCGGACCTGGAGGACGGACTGGATGCCGCGGCCCGCGGCATCACGACGGCCCTCGCCGCGCTGTCGCGCTGATTCGCCCGACGCGTCGACCCCCACGGAATCCTCCGCGGGGGTCGACGCGCTACTCCGTCCAGATCTCGGGCTGCGAGTCGGGTACCGGCTCCTCCAGCGGCACGACGAGCACAGGCCGGTGCTGCCGGTGCGCGAGACGCGCGGCCACCGATCCGGTGAAGAACTCCCGGATCGACTCTCCGATGCCGCGCTTGCGCGTGCCCACCACGATCAGCTGGGCGTCGAGCCTGTTCGCGAGAGCTTTGATCGCGAGTGCCGGGTCGCCGACCAGCTGGCGTGCGGTCCAGGTCAGGCCCGTTCCTTCGAGGGCCTGCGCGGCCTCGGCCTGCACGGCCTCGAACTCCGCGGTGCCCGCGTCGAAGTTGATGTCGATCGGCGCCGAGTGCACGTAGCCGTCCGGATCCTCGTAGGTCACGAAGCGCGTGACGTCGACGTGCACGACGACGAGCGGCACCCGCAGGAGGCGCGCGAAACGCGATGCCTCCTGAATCACACGAGGGCTCTGCCCCGGCTGGATGCCGACGATCACCGCCTTCTGCAGCGTCGCGTTCTGAACGGCCTCGTCCGAGGGAGAAGAGGTGTTGTCGGTCATCGAGATCGCTCCCTTCGCCAGCCCTGCTATCAGGCAGTGCGGTCTACCCGCGTGCTATTCTGAATGCTACTCTTACCGGCCTCGAGCCGGTGTCGTGAATGCATCGGGCCCCAGCTAGCCCGCAGCTCAACTCGTGAGGGGGTCTCTGGCATGGGCCGTGGCCGTCAGAAGGCGAAGCACACCAAAATCGCCCGCGAACTGAAGTCATTCAGTCCGTCCGTCAACTACTCGGCGCTCGAACGAGAGCTCGGTCACCCGAGCGACTCGGAAGACGAGTACGTCGACAAGTGGGCTGACGAGTACGCCGACGAAGACGAGGACGAACTAGAGAAGGCCTGACCGCCCTCTTTTCTCGTCGTCTCCCCCGTGCACCGCACGGGGGTTTCGTCGTGTCCGGGCGCGCTGCAGTGTCCGCGCGCGGTCAGCGCGCACCTGCACGGCCGGCGATCACTCACCACCGGCCGTAGCGGCGTTCCCAGTCCTCTTCGATCGTGCGGCGCCGTCCGGCGACGAGACCGGCCGGTATCGACAGCACGAGCACGGCGATCACGACGAGGATCGGCACCGTCCAGCCGCCGGTGGTCTCATGCAGCAGGCCGATGAGCAGCGGGAACACCGCCGCGATGGCGTAGCCGATGCTCTGCACGAACCCGCTGAGTGCGACGGCGCTCTCGGGAGTGCGTGCGCGGATGCTGAGCAGCACGAGGCTGAGCGGGAACAGGATGGCCGTGAGACCGTAGATCAGCACCCAGAGCGCGGGGGCGGCGGTCGGCGCGAACAGCAGTCCGAGAAGGCCCGCGATGCCCGCCGCCACTGCGAACAGGTACAGCGGCCGCGTCGCCTGGAACCGCACGACGAGCACGGGCACGAGCAGTCCGCACGGCAGACCGGCGAGCGCGAACAGCGACAGCAGGAAGCCGCCCGATGCGGGGGTGACCCCGGCGATGTCGACGAGCAGGGTCGGCAGCCAGGCGAACGCGACGTACGCCACGGTCGACGACGTGCCGAACACGAGGGCGAGTGCCCACGCGAGGGGAAGACGCCACAGCCGCCCGAACACCCGGGGGTTCGCGGGCACCGTCGTGATCGGGCCGGTGCCGACGACGGCCGCGTCGAGGCGCTCGTCGACGGGCTCGTGGTCGGGCAGCGGAGGCGCGGGGACGGCCGGAGCGGCAGGGCGTCGTCGATCGCCGATCAGCACGGCGATCCAGGGCAGCAGTGCGAGCACCGAGAACAGGCCCCACAGACCCAGCGAGACCCGCCAGCCCAGGGAGTCCGCGAGCGGGACGGCCACGAGCGGCGGCACGAACGTCGAGATCGACAGCGTCGTCGAATAGAGGGTCATCATCACGCCGAGTCGGTCGGCGAAGTACTTCTTGACCAGCGGCGGCAGCAGCACGTTGCCCGCACCGACCCCCGCGAACACGACGACGGTGGCGGCGAGCAGGCTCGTCGAGTCCGCGGCGAAACCGCGCAGCAGCAGACCGAGCGACATGAGCGCCAGCGCAGCGACCGCGACGCGCTCGAGCCCGAACCGCCGCTCGACGAGCGGGGTCACGAGCCCGAAGACGGCGAAGCACACCGGAGGCGCGGCGCCGATGAGTCCGACCACGACGGGCGAGACAGGGAAGTCCTCAGCGATGTGATCGATGACCGGCGAGAGGGATGCCACGGCGGAGCGCAGCGAGAATGCGACCAGCACGATGCCGATCAGCGCGAGGGCCCGCCCCCGCCACAGCGGCTGACTGCTCATGAGCGGTTCCTGTGCCCGTCGACGGGCAGGGACCCCGCCGTCACGAGGTCTGCGACCCCTCCACCCACGCGAGGTACTCGTCGGAGACCGTGCCGGTCACGTAGCGGCCGTCGAAGCAGCTCATGTCGAGGTCGGTCAGCACCGATCCCTCGGTGATCGCGGCCTTGAGGTCGACGACCTCCTGGTACACGAGGTGGTCGCAGCCCAGCTCCTCCGCGATCTCGGGGATCGTGCGGCCGTGCGCGATGAGCTCGTGCCGCGAGGGCATGTTGATGCCGTACACGTGCGGGTGCCGCACGGGCGGCGCCGCGGAGGCGAACGTGACCGAGGTGGCGCCGGCATCCCGAGCCATCTGGATGATCTGCTTCGAGGTCGTGCCGCGCACGATCGAGTCGTCGATCAGCAGCACGTTCTTGCCCTGGAACTCCGTCGACATGGCGTTGAGCTTCTGCCGCACGCTCTTCTTGCGCACCGCCTGACCGGGCATGATGAACGTCCGGCCGACGTAGCGGTTCTTGTAGAACCCCTCGCGGTACTCGATCCCGAGCTTGCGGGCGACCTCCATGGCCGCAGGCCGCGCGGAGTCGGGGATCGGCATGACGACGTCGATCTTGTCCATCGGCACGTGCTTGGCGATCGTGTCAGCGAGACGGTCGCCCATGCGCAGGCGGGACTCGTACACCGAGATGCCGTTCATGACGGAGTCGGGGCGAGCGAGGTAGACGTACTCGAACGCGCACGGCGCGAGCGTCGCGTCGGTCGCGCACTGCTTGGTGTGCAGCTCGCCGTCGTTCGTGATGAACACGGCCTCGCCGGGCTCGACCTCGCGCACGATGTCGTAGTCGCCGTTCTCGAGCACGAGCGACTCGCTCGCGACGACCCACTCGTCCTTGCCCTCTGCGCCGGCGACGGTCGACGGGCGACGCCCGAGGATGAGGGGCCGGATGCCGAACGGGTCGCGGAACGCGAGCAGACCGTATCCGGCGATCACCGCGATGACCGCGTACGCGCCCTCGATGCGCTCGTGCGTGCGGGCGACGGCCTCGAACACGCGCTCCGGGTCGAGGTCGACGGTCGAGGTGGTGTTCTGCAGCTCGCCCGCCAGCACGTTGAGCAGCAGCTCGGTGTCGCTCGACGAGTTCAGGTGGCGGCGGTCGCGCTTCGCCATGTCGGCGGTGAGCTCACGCGTGTTGGTGAGGTTGCCGTTGTGGATGAGGATGATGCCGTAGGGCGCGTTCACGTAGAACGGCTGCATCTCCTCCTCGCTCGAGGCCGTGCCCTTGGTGGCGTAGCGCACGTGCCCGAGGCCGACGTTGCCGAGCAGTCCGCGCATGTCGCGGGTGCGGAACGCCTCGCGCACCATGCCCTGCGCCTTCGCGTTGTGCATGACGCCGTTCGCCTCGGCGGTGGCGATGCCCGTCGCATCCTGGCCGCGGTGCTGCAGCAGGAGGAGAGCGTCGTAGATGTCCTGATTGACCGGGGCCGTCCCGACCATTCCGACGATGCCGCACATGGGTGGTTACTTCGCTCCGTCCGCGTAGGCGCCGACCAGGCGCACCGCTCCGCCGTCGACGCCCTTGGCGCCCTGTTCGAATTCGCCGCTCGGGCGCTGCCCGAAGCCGACCGTGCCGACCTGCCACGCGGGGAGGCCCTCTGCGTCGAGCGCCGCGATCGCGGCATCCTTCTCGTCCGCCGCGACGACCGCGAGGAATCCGATCCCGAGATTCCAGGTGCCCTCCGCCGACTCCAGCGTCGATCCGGCGATGTCGCTCAGCACGCGAAAGACGGGGCTCGGCGACCACGTGCTGCGGTCGACCTCCGCCCAGCTGCCCTGCGGAAGGACACGTGCGAGGTTCGCCGCGATGCCGCCGCCGGTCACGTGGCTGAGAGCGTGCACGCCCGAGCTCGTCGAGGAACCGAGCCGGTCGATGAGACGCAGCAGCGGAGACGTGTACAGGCGGGTGGGCTCGAGCAGGGCCTCGCCCCATGTCGTGCCGAAGTCGGCGGCGTTGTCGCCGTAGCCGATGCCGGCGTTCGTGACGATGTGGCGCACCAGCGAGTAGCCGTTGGAGTGCAGACCGCTCGAGGCGATCGCGAGCACGACGTCACCGTCCTGCACGCGCTCGGCGCCGAGGATGCGGTCGGCCTCGACGACACCCGTCGCGGCCCCCGCCACGTCATAGTCGCGCGGACCGAGGAGGCCGGGATGCTCGGCGGTCTCGCCGCCGACGAGAGCGGTGCCGGTCGCGGCGCAGGCCTCGGCGATGCCGCGGACGATGTCGGCGATGCGCTCGGGAAAGACCTTGCCGCAGGCGATGTAGTCGGTCATGAAGAGCGGCTTCGCTCCCATGACGACGATGTCGTCGACGACCATGCCGACCAGGTCCTGGCCGATCGTGTCGTGCTTGTCGATCGCCTGCGCGATCGCGACCTTCGTGCCGACGCCGTCGGTGCTGGTCGCGAGCAGCGGACGACGGAAGTCGCGCAGGGCGCTCGCGTCGAACAGGCCGGCGAATCCGCCGACGCCGCCGAGCACTTCCGGCCCGTGCGTCGCACGGACCGACGACTTCATGAGTTCGACCGCGAGATCACCGGCAGCGGTGTCGACGCCGGCTTCGGAATAGGGGTTGGTGGGGGAGGCAGCCACCCGTCAAGACTACCGCCCGTCGAGGCCCTGGATCGCCGGGGCGGAAGCTCGCTCGGGCGCTGCCGGCGCGACCCACGGATCATCCATGGACAGAACCGCCGCCACGGGCGAGACTGGCATCCGATACGCCCGGAGGGAGACCAGGTGGGAGCAGCGGAGGAGCAGGTCGACGCCGTGGAGATGGATGCTGTGATGTCGCCGACGCTGAGCGACGAGCAGTGGGACCGCCTGGTGGCCGCCGGCACCCCGGAGGACGTCGCGGTCGGCGATTACGTGTTCCGCACCGGGGAGTCGGGGTACGACCTGATCGTCATCGAGTCGGGGGAGGTCGAGGTCGTCCGCGACGCGCTGCGCTGGGTCGGCGAGGTCGTCATCACGACGATGGGTCCGCGCACCTTCGCCGGGGAGCTCGGTCTGCTCAACGGTCAGGGCGCGTTCCTGTCCGCTCGGGTGACGAAGCCGGGCCGCGTCCACCGTGTGACGCGAGCGCAGCTGCGCGCCCTCATGAACGAGGACGACGAGCTGTGCGACCTGATCCTGCACGCGCTGTGGGCGAGGCGCGAGTCGCTGCGCACGGGCCCCGCGGCCATGACACTGAAGTTCGTCGGCACGGGCTCCTCGAACGACTTCCTGGCGCTGCGCCGTTTCGCCGAGCGCCTCGATCTCGTGCACAAGGCCGTGGCGCTGCCTCCCGGGGATCTCGGGACCCTCGACACCCACGAGATCACGGTCGACGATCTGCCGGTCGCGTTCATCCAGGGCGAGCCGCTGCTGCGCGCCACCCCCGGTCTCGTGGCCGAGCAGCTCGGGCTGAGCTATCAGGCGCAGGCCGACGAGATCGTCGACCTCGTCGTCGTCGGCGGAGGCCCGGCCGGTCTCGCGGCCGCCATCTACGGTGCCTCGGAGGGGCTCAGCACCGTGCTGCTCGACGCCGTCGCGCCGGGCGGTCAGGCCGCCGCGACCTCGCGGATCGAGAACTTCCTGGGCTTCCCGTTCGGCGTGAGCGGCGGCGATCTGATCGGGCAGGCGATCCTGCAGGCGCTGAAGTTCGGCGTGCGCGTGTACGCGCCGTGCGAGGCGACGGGCTTGACGCGGATCGCCCCCGACCTGCTCGACGTCGCCCTCTCGGACGGTCGCCTCATCCGCGCGCGCAGTGTGATCGTCACGTCGGGTGCCGCGTACCGCCGCCTCGACCTCGACCGCTGGCAGGACTTCGAGCGCTCCGGCGTCTATTACGCCGCGACGCCGCTCGAGCTGCGTCAGGTGCAGGGCAAGCCCGTCGTGGTCGTCGGCGGCGCGAACTCCGCCGGCCAGGCGGCGCTCTACCTGTCGGCCCACGGATCCCCCGTGCACCTCGTCGTCCGCGGGGAGCAGCTGGGCACCCGGATGTCGAGCTACCTCGCCGACCGGCTCGCCGACGAGCCGCGGGTGCGCGTGCACACCTCGTCGAACGTCGTCGGACTCGACGGCGACGACACGCTCGAATCGGTGAGGATCGACACCGTGGGCGACGTCGACGCCCGCGGCCTGTTCTGCTTCATCGGCGCGACGCCGGCCACCTCCTGGCTGCCGGCGCTCGACCGTGACCCCGAGGGCTTCATCCGCACCGGCACCGACGTCGCCGTGCAGACCCTCGCGCAGTGGCAGGGCCTGGGTCGCGAACCGCTCCCCTTCGAGACGTCGGCGCCGCGCGTGTTCGCGGCCGGCGATGTGCGCAGGGGATCGATGAAGCGCGTCGCCGCGGCGGTCGGCGAGGGATCGAGCGCGGTGGCGTCCGTCCACCGCGCGCTGGCCTACTGAGGATCGGTCTACCGAGGAGAGAGATGAGCACCGACATCGATGTGAACGTCGCACCGTCCGGCACCGGATGCGTCGAGTGCGACCGACAGGACGGCTTCTGGGTGCATCTGCGCCGCTGCGCGGCGTGCGGGCACGTGGGATGCTGCGACACCTCCCCCGGTCAGCATGCGACGGCGCACTTCCGGGAGACCGGCCACCCGCTCATCCAGAGCTTCGAGCCGGGCGAGGACTGGTACTGGGACTACACCGACGAGACGGTCCTCGACGGGCCGGAGCTCGCGGCACCGACCAGCAGGCCTCAGGACCAGCCCTCCCCCGGACCCGCCGGCCGCGTTCCCGTCAACTGGCGCGAGCTCATCCACACCTGACCGACGGATGCGGTGCCGACCCGGTGTGGGGTCGGCACCGCATCCGCGCGACCTCAGCGCTGATCAGCGACCGCGTCGCGCGCTTGCTCCGCGCCGTCCTTGACGGTGTCGGCCGCCGAGACGGCCTCGTCCTTCACGTGCGAGGCGGCATCCGTCACCTCGTCCTTGACGGCGGCAGCCGCCTCCTGAGCAGGCTCCTTGAGGTGCTCGCCGACCGTCCGGGCGGCGGACGTCGCCTCGTCGACCAGCGGCTGCGCCTTCTCCTTGACCTCCTCGGCGAGCTCCTTCTCCTTCTGCGAGGCCGGGATCAGCGCCGCCGCGACGAGGCCGGCGGCGAACGCCATCAGCCCCACGGCGAGCGGATTCCCCTGCGCCGTGCGCGCGGCGCCGTGACCCGCGCTGCCGACAGCGGCGGCCGCCGACGAGCCGGCGTGCGACACGGCGCTGCCCGCGTCGTCGGCTGCGCCCATCACCCGGTCGACGACCGACCGCACGGCGCCCTTCATCTTCTGCGTCTGCCGGTGCACGACCTTCGACGGCGTGACCTTATCGGCCAGCGCATCGACGTCGCGTCCGAACTCCTGCCTGGTGCGCTCGATGTCGGCGCGGATGGCGTCTGGTGAATCACTCATCGGTTCTCCTCGTTTCTCTTCACCGCGTCCGGGATGCGCTTGACGGTCTCGACCGTGCGCGGCGCCCCCTCGACGCTCTTCAGCCGTGTGCGTCCCATCAGGAACAGGACGAGCGCGATCAGCGCCCAGATGACGGCGACGATCACCGCCGACCAGCCGAGGCCGGTCAGATACCCGAGCGCCCACCACAGGGCGACCGAGAGGAAGAAGACGGCCATGAGCGCCGCGTACCCCGCGCCGCCCAGCATGCCTGCTCCTCGGCCGGCCCTCGTCGCCGACTGCTTGAGCTCGGCCTTCGCCAGTTCCAGCTCCTGCCGCATCAGGGTCGACAGGTCGGAGGTGACCTCTCCCAGCAGGTCGCCGAGCGATGTCGTCTCGGCATTGTGCTCGGAGGGAGTCGGGTCCGTCATGGTCGCTCCTCTCCCGGAGCTTCGTGCGCGGCACCCGCCCGGTCGTACAGCGGGGTGTCGCTGCCCTCGAGCGGCGGGGTGGCGTCGGCGTCGTGCCACGACACTCCGCCGGAGCCGGGGAGCACGGTTGCGTCGCCCACCGGCACGGGCGGCACAGGCGGGGGAACGGATGCGGCAGCAGCGGCATCCGCGGAGTCGGACCCCGCAGCTGAGCCCGCCGGCTCCGAGGACCGTGCCTGCGAGCCGCTCTCCCCCGCACTCTCGGAGAGCGCCCTCGTGAGGCGACCGACGACGAGTCCGGCGACTGCCGCGACGGCGATGAACGTGCCGGGCTTCCGGCGGGCGTAGGAGGTCACCTCCGTCAGCAGCGACCCCGGATCGCGATCGCCGATCCAGCTCGCGACTCCCTGCACCTTCGTCGACACCTGTCGGACGAGGTCGGCGCCCACCCCGCCCTCCGCGCCGTCTGCCATGGTCTGCAGCTCGCCGCCCACCGACTGCAGTCCGTCGGCGACGCGGCGCTGCTGCACGACGGCCTGGTCGCGCAGTTCCTCGCGCGTCTGCCGGTACAGGTCCCTGACCTGGTCCTTGGCTTCGTGCGCGACGGCGCCGGCCTCGGCCGTGGCCGTCTCCACGACGCCTGCCGCCTGCTCTGCCGCAGTACCGGTCAGGTCGATCGCCTCGTCCTTCGCCGTCTGCACGACGCCGGAGGATTCCGAGGAGCCGGTGCCGGAGGCCGGGGCCTCTTCGCCATAACTCTGTGACATGTTGTTCCTCTCGCTGCGGCCGGTGCTCACCGGCGTGGGAACGGGTCTACGCCCGCGTCGAAGGCGGGTCGTGAGGGTTGACGGACGCGGTCCACGGGCGTTACTGTGCCGCGCGCGCGAGAGGCTCGCACGCGTGGGCGGATCCGGCCCCGCGGATCGGCGTCGGGACTGCCGCGCGGCGGCGAGCGCCGCCTACGATGGGGCCATGGCCGACAAGCCGCAGTGGCTGATCCGCGAGGACGCGAGCGTCCCCGTGCTGGTCGCGCTCGCACTGCGTCAGGCCCTCGGCATCCGCGCCCCCGACGATCTGCCCAGCCTCCGCGATCTGCCCGTGCGGGCTCCGGACGCCACGGAGGTGACGCCGACTCTCGAGAAGCAGTGGCGCGATTACTGGGACATGACGGTCGAGCCGCGCGCGCATCCGTCCGGCGGTCCGCTGGAGCTCGTCGACGGGTTCGACACGCTGGTCGCCCTCCCCGCGTCTGGCGCGGAGGACCTGGTCGACGCGATCCGGCCGCACGCGGCATCCGCCCTGCACTTCGCCCGGGTCGCGCACGACCGCTACCTGTCGTCGATCCGCGGCTCGGTGGGCACCCGCACGGCCGGAGGCACGGCGAACGGAGAGTCGTACCGCGCCTACGCCAGCGCGATCGCGGAGTTCGAGCGCGACATTGGCCGACGCGCGCACTCGTTCGAGCTGAACGTGCAGGTGCTGCCGTTCTCGCAGCGCGGGATCTGGTGGATCGGATCCCTCACGGTCGCCGTGACCGACGGGCTGCGCCGCGACGTCGTGTCGTTCGACTCGGCGATCAGGCCGATCATCGCCGAGCTCGCCTGACAGGATCCGCGGGGACTCGGCGGGCGGTCAGTCGTCCGTGACGATGGTCTCGTGCTCGACGCGCACGACGCGGTCGTGGCGGCGTGACATCCGCTCGAGGATCAGACCGACGACACCACCGAGGGCGAGTCCGATCGGGACGGTCCACAGCAGCAGGAAGCCGAAGACCTGGCCGGGCGGGTAGACGACGTTCACGGCGTCGGACGGCTCGTAGCTGCCGATGAGCGTGAGGATGCCGGCCACGATGATGCCGACGACGACGCCGATCCCCATGAACACGCCGTAGCGCGGTACACGACGGACAGTCGCCTCGACCGTCTCGGGGGAGTGCTGGGATGCCATGCGTCCATTGTCCCACCGTCGGCTGTGCAGCGGCACCGGATGCAGAGCACCGCCCTCCCCGCGTCCGCTGCGGGGAGGGCGGTGCGGTCTGCTGGTCAGGCTCCCGTCGTGACGTCCGCGCCCTCCGCGTTCGCCCGGTTGCGTCGGGCGATGAGCACGCCGGCGCCGGCACCGAGGGCCACGATCACGAGACCGCCCACGATCCACGGCCATACCGGTGCGCCCTCCACGTCGGCGACGGCGGTGACGGATGCCGCGGCTGCGGTGCCCTGCGACTCCTCCTCCGGCTCGTCCTCCGCCGCGACGCCGCACGCGGCGGGGACCGGGATCGACGCCGTCACCGGGTCGAGCTCCTCGCCGGCGCCGTACGTGCCGAAGGCGGCGGCCCCTGCCTCGGTGAGCGTGGCGGGCAGCGCGGTGAGCGACAGCATCCCGTCGACGACAGCGGAGTCGCCGAGTGCGAACTCCGCGAAGCGGACGCCCTGCTGATCGACCCCCTGCCCGTCCTGGGTGGTGCCGAGCACGTCGAACACCAGGTAGCCGGTGTCTCCGGCGAGTTCGAGGCGCGCGTTCGACAGCGTGGTGTTCAGGGCGCCGCCGTGCCCCGTGAACGCGATGCTCCCCCCGAACCCGACGAGTCCGGTGAGCGTCTGGTCGTCGAACGAGCCGGCGCCGTTCTCCCAGACGTACTCGGGGTAGCGGTAGTCGACGTCGGTGAGGGTCCAGCCGCCGGCGGCGATGCCCTCGATGTACGTGCGGAAGGACTCCTTGAAGCCCCACTGCAGCGTCGCGCCCTCGACCGTGCACTGCCCGATCGCGGCGGTCGCACGGGTGAGCGTGAACTCGAGCCCGTGCGAGACCGAGCCCTGGAGCGTCAGCGTGTGCGCCCCGTCCTCGAGCGTCGCCGGCAGCGAGCCCGACCAGGTCGCGACGCCCGAGGAATCGGCGTCGACGGACCCCAGCAGCACGGGCGTCGAATAGACCACGACCTGGATGCCCGTCTCGTTCGGACGGAACCCGGATGCCGAGATCGTGGCCGCTCCGCCGGACTGCAGCGCCGCGAAGTTCGTCTCGTCGATCCGGATGCCGGTGGTCGCCGGAGGCGTCGCGGGGATCGCGGTCTTGGCCTTGGTGACCGCCGCCGCGACGGTGCCGGTGGTGGCCGCCGCGACCGAGCCGATCGTGAACGTCACCGGGTCGAGAGAGGTCGAGTAGCCCGAGAGCACGCGGTCACGCCCCTGGGCTGTGAGCGTCGCGGGAGCGCCGGAGTAGGTGACCGCACCGTTCGCGGTCACGACGACGGCGCGCGACAGATCGAGCGTCGCGAACGGCACCTGGGCGCCGGCGTGCGTCACCGACAGGGTCGCCGCGGTCGCCGAGGTCACGGTGATCTGCGGGTTGGACACGGTGACGTCGAGCACGCCGCTGTGACCGGTGAAGCGCACCGCGCCCTGGTAGACGACGCTGCCGAGCCCGCTGGCGGCGCTGAAGTCGCCGCCGACCGTCTGTCCGAACTGGAACATCCCGCCTGATCGGGTCGCCCCGCCGGAGACCTCGATCGCGCCCTTGGCGATCCCGCCTGTGACGTAGCTCGTGAACGACGACGAGATCGCCCACCGCAGCGACCCGCCGGGCACGGGCACACCGGGCGCCGTGGGCTGCGTCGTCGGCGGGGTCGTCGGCGGCACCTCGACGATCGGTCCGAGCAGGGCGTCCCACTGCTGCGGCGTGATGGTCACGGCGCTGCGTCCGTAGATGGTCTGCGCGGTCGGCATGGTGTGCTGCTGCCAGGCGATGACCTCGTAGGTCTTGGCGCGGTCGAGCAGCTTCGCGGCGGCCGTGAGGTCGACCGAGAACTCGCCGCCGGTGATCGGCCGCACGTATTGCATGGCCGCGAAGCCGCCGCCGGCGGTGACGTCGGCCTCGGTGCCGGTCTCGATGAGTGCGACGTAGGCGCCGGTGGCGGCGCCGAGCCGAGAGCCCGTCGCGTGGACGACGAGTCCGCCCGCGGCCGTCGCCGAGGTGACGGTCGAGGTGATCGTCGGCGCGGTGCCGTAATTCAGCGGCACGCTGCGCTCCTGCGCCGCGTTGACCACCCCGCCCGCTCCGTAGGTGTACACGCCGTACGCGCCGGGGGCGGCTGCGGCGTCCTTCAGCGTCAGAGTGGCCTGGAAGGTGCCGTCGTCGGCGATGTCGACCCACTGTCCGCGGATCGCGGCCTGGTACTGCGCGGGCACCTGGTCGAGCACCGACTCGGCGAGCGCCCAGGCCTGTGCTCCGACGGAGCGGGTGGAGCCGGCTGCGCCGGTTGACGGCTGCCACTGCGACGCGAAGTTGCCGAACACGACATAGGTGCCCTGCGGAAGCGTCGCGGGGATCGGGACACCGCGGCCGCCGACGTTCGCCGTCGGGTCGTAACCCGACCCCTTCACGACCACGGTGTCACCGGCCTTCAGCGCCGTGGTGCCCGCCGGCGTCATACCGTCGGCGAGGAACACCGCGATCGCTGGCTCCGCGGGGGCGATCGTGTTCCAGATCGCGTCGCTGATCGCGACCGGAGTGCGGGCGAGGATCGTCTGCGCGGTCGGCATGGTGTGCTGCTGCCAGACGATGACCTCGTAGGTCTTCGTGCGGTCGAGGGAGGCCGCCTTGGCCGTGAGGTCGACGGTGAACGCGCCGCCCGAGACCGAGCGGACGTACTGCATGGCCGCGAAGCCCCCGCCCGCGGTGACCTGAGCCTCGGTGCCGGTCTCGATGACCGCCGCGTACACGCCGGTGACGCTGCCGAAGCCCGAACCGGTCACGGTCGTGGTGACGCCGGGATCGCCTGTCGCGAGCGCGGCTGCGGCGGTGATCTTCGGGGCGACCGTGTAATTCAGGGCGACGCTGCGCTCCTGCGCGGCATTCGTGACGCCACCTGCGCCGTACGTGTAGATGCCGTAGGCACCGGGGGTGGCCTTGGTGTCCTGGAGCGTCAGAGTGGCCCGGAAGGTGCCGTCGGCGGCGATGTCGACCCACTGCCCGCGGATCGCAGCCTGGTACTGGGCCGGCACCTGGTCGAGCACAGACTCGGCGAGCGCCCACGCCTGCGAACCCACCGAACGGGTCGACGACGCCGCGCCCGTCGAGGGCTGCCACTGCGACGCGAAGTTGCCGAACACGACATAGGTGCCCTGCGGAAGCGTCGCGGGGATCGGAACGCCCCGGCCGCCGACGTTCGCCGTCGGGTCGTAACCCGACCCCTTCACGACCACGGTGTCACCGGCCTTCAGCGCCGTGGTGCCCGCCGGCGTCGTGCCGTCGGCGAGGAACACCGCGATCGAGGGCGCGGTCGGCTCGGGAGTCGTGCCGGGATCGGTGCCCGGGTCCGTCCCGGAATCGGTGCCCGGGTCCGTCCCGGGATCGGTGCCCGGTTCCGTCCCGGGGTCGGGCGTCGCGGGCGGGAACACGGCATCCCACTGCGAGCCCGAGATCCCGACGTCGCCGCGGGCGTAGATGGTGTCGGCGTTCGGCACGGAGTGCTGCTGCCAGACGAGCACCTCGTAGACCTGCGTGCGGTCGAGCTTGTCGGCCGGAGCGGTCAGCGTGAAGGAGCTCGCGCCGGCGTCGACCGCGGGGAACGGCGTCGCGAACGCGGCGTAGCCGCCGCCAGGGCCCGACAGTCCGCTCTCCGTGCCCTTGACGATGAGGGCGGCGTAGACGCTGGCGACGTCGGGGAGTCCGCTCGCCTCGACCTGCACGGTCAGGCCGCTCGTGCCGGCGGAGGTGACGGAGGCCGCGACCGACCCGCTCGCGGCGTGCGCCGGGGGCACGATCACCGCGCCGGCGGCTATCAGGAGGAAGGAGACGAGGGCGGCGAGAAGCACGCGGATGCGGCTGCTCCCCGGGGATGCGATGGCTGTGTCGTTCACGGTTCTCCAGGCGCCGGGCGCGCGAAGGGGGTACGCGCCAGCGGTGCCGCTGTGCAGTCGAGCGAAGGGTGATTGTTGGTTAGGCTTAGCTAAGTAAGCGCTGGTCCCGAGACTAGAGGCGGCGAGGAGATCCCGTCAAGTTTTAGGATAGCCTTGCCTAATGCGCCGCATCCCTGCCGTCCTCCTCGCTGCCGCGCTCGCCCTCGGTCTCGCCTCCTGCGCGACGCCCGGACCCGCGACGCCGCAGCACGCGGAAGAGGTCGAGGCCTGCCCCCAGGCATCCGCACCGCTCTCGTCCCTCGACCTCGTCGACGACGTGCGCTCCGCGACCGGCGTCTCGACCGCCTGCCTCTCCAGTCACGCGATCGAGCCGGTCGCCGACGACACCGCGCCCGCCCTGCCGGTCACGGTCACGGACGCCGAGGGGCGCGAGGTCGAGATCAGCGAGGTCGACCGCATCCTGCCGATCGACATCTCGGGCACGATCGCGTCGACCGTGTTCGCCCTCGGACTCGGCGACCAGGTCGTCGGACGCGACTCGTCGACGCAGTTCGCCGGCACGGAGGACCTTCCGGTCGTGACGAAGACCGGTCACACCCTCAACGCCGAGGCGATCGTCGAGCTCGCCCCCACCGTCATCCTCACCGACACCACGATCGGCCCCAAGGAGGTTCGCCAGCAGCTGCGCGACGCGGGCATCGCGGTCGTCGTCGTCTCCGGCGATCGACGCCTCGACACCACCGACGAGCTCGTCACCGAGATCGCCGCAGCCCTCGGAGTGCCGTCGCGAGGCGAGGCCCTCATCGAACGGCTGGATGCCGATCTCGAGGCGTCCCTCGCCGAGATCGCCGAGGTGGTCCCCGCATCGGTCGACGACCGCGCACGGATGCTGTTCCTCTACGTGCGCGGGAGCGCGAACGTGTACTACATCTTCGGCGAGGACTCCGGTGCCGACTCGCTCATCGACGCGGTCGGCGGAGTCGACGTGGCCGGTGAGATCGGCTGGCAGGGCATGAAGCCCATGACCGCCGAGGCGCTCGTCGCCGCCCAGCCCGATGTGCTGGTGATGATGACCGACGGGCTCGAATCCGTCGGCGGCGTCGACGGGCTCCTGGAGCGCATCCCTGCGATCGCGCAGACTCCAGCCGGCGCGAACCGTCGCGTGATCGACATGGCAGACAGCGAGATCCTCAGCTTCGGACCGCGGTCGGCCGAGGTGATCGGCGCGATCGCTCGCGCGCTCTACGCTCCCGATGCCGCCGCCGAGTTCGCGAAGTGACCGGGGAAGTCGTCACCCGCACCCCGGCCACCCATCGGGGCCTGCGTTTCACCCTCGTCGTCGTCGGACTCGTCGCAGCCCTCGTCGTCACCTGCATCGCCTCGATCACGAGCGGTCAGTACGCCCTCTCCCCCACCGACCTCCTGGGCGTACTCCTCAAGGGCGTGGGCATCGACACCGCGTGGGCGCCGACCTCGGCCGCCGACTACGGAGTCATCTACAACCTCCGACTGCCGCGGCTCGCACTCGGCATCCTCGTCGGGGCCGCCCTCGCCGTCTCCGGCGTGCTCATGCAAGCGATCTTCGGCAACCCGCTGGCGGATGCCGGAGTGGTCGGAGTCTCCTCCGGCGCGGCACTGGGAGCGGCGGCGAGCATCACCCTCGGACTCGCGTCGTTCGGCACGTGGACGACGCCCGTGTTCGCGTTCCTCGGCGGGCTCGCCGCGGTGCTCGCCGTCTACTTCATCAGCCGATCCGGGGGACGGACCGAAGTCGTCACGCTGCTGCTCACCGGCATCGCCATCAACGCGATCGCCGGAGCCGGCATGGCCTTCCTCACGTTCCTGGGCACCACGTCGACACGCGAGCAGATCGTGTTCTGGCAGCTCGGCTCGCTCAACGGCGCCCTCTGGTCGAACGCCGCGCTCGTCGCACCCCTGGTCGCGGTCGGGGTGATGGTGGCGCTGCTCGTCGCCGGGCACCTCGACCTCTTCGCCCTCGGCGAGCGCACCGCACGGCACCTCGGCGTGAACGTCGAGGCGCTGCGGATGGTGGTCATCGTGACGGTGGCGGTGCTCGTGTGCGCGGCAGTCGCCTTCGCGGGCATCATCGGGTTCGCGGGGCTCGTCGTCCCCCATCTCATGCGGATGCTGATCGGTCCGGCCCACCTGCCGCTCGTGATCTCGTCGGCGCTCGGCGGGGCGTTGCTGATCGCGCTCGCCGACCTCGTCGCCCGCACCGCGGTGCCGCTGGCCGACTTGCCGATCGGCATGATCACCTCGCTGGTCGGCGGGCCGTTCTTCCTCTGGCTGCTCGTACGAACGCGCCGTCGCTCGGGAGGCTGGGCGTGAACGCGACAGAGGGCGCCGTGCGGCTGCAGGCTCGCGGTGTGACGGTGCGCATCGGAGGAGCGCGCGCCATCCTCGACGATGCGTCGATCGACGTCAGGGCGGGCGAGATCCATGCCCTCGTCGGACCCAACGGAGCCGGCAAGTCGACGCTGTTCGGTGTGCTCGCCGGCGACCTCGTCCCGCTCGCGGGAGACGTGCTTCTCGACGGGACGCCGCTCGCCGGCATCCGCTCGCCCGACCTCGCCCGCGCCCGCGCGGTGCTGCTGCAGGAGAACGCGGTCTCGTTCCCGTTCACCGCCGAGCAGGTCGTGCGCATGGGACGGGCGCCATGGGCGCGCACCGACGCCGCAGAGGACGACGACCAGCGCGTGGCCGCCGCGATGGCGGCGACCGAGGTCACGGCGCTCGCGACGCGCCCGGTGACCTCGCTGTCGGGCGGAGAGCGCGCCCGCGTGGCGCTCGCCAGGGTGATCACTCAGAGCACCGGCATCCTGCTGCTCGACGAGCCGACCGCCGCACTCGACCTCAAGCATCACGAAGACGTCATGCGACTCGTGCGCGGACAGGCGGATGCCGGCGACGCCGTCGCCCTCGTGCTGCACGATCTCAACGCGGCGCTCGCGCACGCCGACCGGGTCACCCTGCTCGCTGACGGACGCGTCGCCGCCACGGGCACCCCGGCCGAGGTGCTGACCGCCGACCGGATCGAGGCCGTCTACGGTCAGCCGGTCGACGTCTCCCCGCATCCTGTCACGGGCGTTCCTCTCGTCGTCGCCCGACGGTGACCCTCCGGGCGGTTTCGAATCGCTTGATGTGCAACTCCGACGCCGTCACAACGGTAAATCAAGCGATCTGAAACCCCGGGGTGGGGGTCAGGGACGCAGCGGCAGCACGTCGAGCAGGTCGGCCCGCGTGCCGGAGGCGTGGATGCGGCCGGCGGTCTCGGCATCCGTCCAGTGCTCGACGCCCGTGGCGACGGCGATCCACGTCGCGGCATCCATTTCGACGACGTTCGGAGGAGTGCCGCGGGTGTGGCGCGGACCCTGGATGACCTGCACGGCCCCGAACGGCGGAACGCGCACCTCGACGCTGTTGCCCGGCGCCTTCTCGTCGAGCAGCTGCAGCAGATAGCGCACGGCGGTGGCGAGGTCGTTCCTGGCCGGCTTCTCCCCCGCCGACTCCGCAGCCCGCACGGCGTCGAGCGCGGTGCGTCCGTCGATGATGTCGATCTTGCGAGGGGGCATGGGATCCAGGGTACGCCGGGCCTCGGCATCCCGCTCCCGTCGCAGAATCGCGCCCGTGTCGCAGGAATCAGGCTTGTCCGTGCGACGCGGGCGCGTTTCTGCGACCAGGGCGCACGCCGCCCGGGCTCGCCGCGGGCATAGGCTCGAGACGATGACCGAGAACCCCGAGACCCTGCACGGCGCGCGGGCCGAACTGATCGCCGCGGCGCAGCGCGCGGACGCGTGGGCGAAGCCGTTCCCGCCGCTCGTAGGCGACGCGCATCCGGCATCCGTGCTCGTGCTGTTCGGACGCCTCGACAGCACCTCCGCGCAGACCGACGAGGCCACGGTCGCCGCCGACCTCGACGTGCTGCTGCAGAGACGCGCTGCGACGCTGTCGTCGCATCCCGGTCAGGTGTCGTTCCCCGGCGGACGCCGGGAGGAGCAGGATGCCGACGCCGTCGCCACCGCGCTGCGCGAGGCGCAGGAGGAGACCGGCCTCGACCCCGCGGGCGTCGAGGTGCTCGCCACGCTCGGCGAGCTGCCCCTCGCCGCGAGCAACCATGTCGTGACGCCCGTGCTGGGCTGGTGGCGTTCTCCGTCGCGCGTCGCGGCGGTCGACCACGCCGAGACGGTGGACGTCTTCCGGGTGCCGGTGGCGCAGCTGCTCGACCCCGCCACCCGCTTCACCTCGACGATCCGCCGGTTCGGCCGCACCTGGCGCGGCCCCGCCTTCGACGTCGACGGCACGATCGTGTGGGGCTTCACGGCCATGGTGCTCGACGCACTGTTCGACGCGGCGGGGTGGACCCGGGACTGGGACCGCTCCGTCGAGCGCCCGATCGACCTCTGAGGCGCCCCGTCGACGCGTTCCCGCCGCGTTCAGTGGGCACCTCCTGCCGCAACTCGGCGCGGATTCCGACATCGGGTGCCACCTCGAGGGCGGCGAGCGCAGCGGACCCGACCGAAACGCCGCGCACCGCGTCGGTAGGCTGGTCGGGTGAAGATCCTCGTCCTCGGTTCCGGTGCCCGTGAGCACGCGATCATCCTCGGCCTGCGGGCGGAGCAGACGGAGCACGAGATCTTCGTCGCCCCCGGCAACGCGGGCATCGCCCAGGATGCCACCCCGGTGAGCCTCGATCCGCTCGACGGCGCGGCGATCACGGAGTTCGCCAACGAGAACGCCGTCGACCTCGTGGTCGTCGGCCCGGAGGCGCCGCTCGTCGCGGGCGTCGCCGATGTGCTGCGCGAGCGCGGCATCCCGGTGTTCGGTCCCGGCAGGGCGGCCGCACAGCTCGAAGGCTCGAAGTCTTTCGCGAAGCGGATCATGGATGCCGCGGGCGTGCCCACCGGCCGCGCCGTGCGCGCGGCGACGACCGCCGAGGTCGAGGCGGCATTCGACGATCTCGGTGCCCCGCACGTGGTGAAGGCCGACGGCCTCGCGGCAGGCAAGGGCGTCATCGTGACCTCCGATCGCGCCGAGGCCCTGGCCCACGCCGAGCAGTATCTGCCGTCGGGTCCGGTGCTCGTCGAGGAGTTCCTGTCGGGGCCCGAGGTCTCGCTCTTCTTCCTCAGCGACGGCGACACGGTGCGCGCGCTCAGCCCCGCGCAGGATTTCAAGCGTGCACTCGACGGCGACGAGGGCCCCAACACGGGGGGCATGGGAGCGTACTCGCCGCTGCCTTGGCTGGCCGAGCAGTTCGGCAGCGAGCAGGCGTTCGTCGACGAGGTCACGCGCGATGTGGCGCTGCCTGTGATCCGGCAACTCGACGGAGAGGGCACCCCGTTCATCGGCCTGCTCTACGCGGGGCTCATCCTCACGCCGGCCGGCGTGCGCGTGATCGAGTTCAACGCCCGCTTCGGCGACCCCGAGACCCAGGTCGTACTGCCGCGCCTCATGACGCCGCTGTCGGAGCTGCTGCTGGCCGCGGCATCCGGCACCCTCGAGGATCAGCCCGACCCGGAATTCCGCGACGACGTCGCGATCACGGTCGTGGTGGCGAGCGAGGGCTACCCCGAGGCGCCGCAGACCGGCCGCCCGATCGAGGGTCTGGCCGAGGCGGCGTCGGTCGAGGGTGTCCGTCTCGTGCACGCGGCGACCGCGAGCCCCGACGCTCCCGGCGGATCGCTCGTCGCGACGGGCGGGCGTGTGCTGAACGTCGTGGCGACGGCATCCGACTTCCGCACCGCGCGCGACCGCGCGTACGAGGCCGTCGGACGCATCCGCCTCGAGGGCTCGCAGCACCGCACCGACATCGCCGCGCGCGTCGCGGAGTAACGCTCTCCTCTCCGCCGAACAACCCCTCTGCGTTCGAGCCACCCCTCTGCGACGCGTTCGCAGGGGGGTGGTTCGCGCAGACAGGGGTGGTTCGGCGAAGTGACGGGCGCGCGCGCTTGACAGCATCCACTTTCTTCAAGAAAGTATGAGGATGCCGCTCCGCTCCGACTGGTCGACCGCCACGTGTCCGATCGCCCGCTCCGCCGACGTGCTCGCCGACCCCTGGGTCTTGCTGATTCTGCGGGAGCTCTTCTCGGGGCGTTCGCGCTTCGACGAGCTGCGCGAGGCGACGGGCGCCGCCGACTCCGTGCTCTCCCGCCGCCTCAGTGCGATGACGGATGCGGGACTCGTCGTCCGTGACGCCGATCGCGGCTACGCCCTGACGGATTCCGGGCGCGAGACGCTTCCGATCCTCCACGCGTTCGCACGCTTCTCCCGCGTGACCGACCCCGATGGCCCCTGGGGCCTGCAGACCTCGTGCGCCCGGTGCGGCCGTGCCGCGGCATCCGTCGACTGGTGCACGCACTGCGCGGCCCCGCTCGAGGTGGACTCGACCCGGTGGGCGCGGCGCAGCATGGGCGGCGAGCCGTTCGCGCTGGTCACGGGAGCCCCCGCGTGACCGCCGAATCGGTCGAGGAGCCCACCGGCACCTCGGCATCCCGCCCGCGTCGTGTGCATCCGGCGTGGATCGTCGCGCTCGTCGCCCTCATCGCACTGATCGGCGCCGCCGGGTTCCGCGCAGCGCCGGGCGTGCTCATGCTCCCGCTGCAGGACGAGTTCGGCTGGACCACCGCCGAGCTGTCGCTCGCCGTCACCGTCAACCTGCTGCTGTTCGGGCTCACCGCTCCTTTCGCGGCAGCGCTCATGCAGCGCTTCGGCATCAGGGCCGTCACCGTGACGGCGCTGTTCGTGATCGGCGCGGGCGCGGCGCTGAGCGTGTTCGTCGCGACGCCCGCGCAGCTGATCCTCACCTGGGGGGTCCTGATCGGACTCGGCACCGGGTCGATGGCCCTCGTGTTCGCCGCGACCATCACCGACACGTGGTTCGCCAGCCGCCGTGGACTCGTGTCGGGTGTGCTCACCGCAGGGAGCGCGACCGGTCAGCTCATCTTCCTGCCCGTGATCGCGACCTCGGCCGAGCAGATCGGGTGGCGCGGTGCCTCCCTCATCATCGCCGGCGGCGCGCTCGCGGTCGTGCCGCTCGTCTGGATCTTCCTGCGCAACCGCCCGAGCGATCTCGGCGTCGGACGCTACGGCGAGGCCGCTCCGACGACTCCGGCCGCGCCGAGACCGCGCGGCAATGCCTGGGGTGCCGCCCGCCTCGCCGTGACGACACTGCGCGACGCCGCACGCACGAAGACGTTCTGGGCCCTCGCGATCGGCTTCGCGATCTGCGGCGCCTCGACCAACGGAATCATCGGCACGCACTTCATCCCCAGCGCCCACGACCACGGGATGCCGACGACCACCGCCGCCGGGCTCCTCGCCGTGGTCGGGATCTTCGACATCGTCGGAACCGTGTTCTCGGGCTGGCTCACCGACCGGGTGAACCCCCGCATCCTGCTCGCGGCGTACTACGCGCTCCGCGGCGTGAGCCTGCTGTTCCTGCCGAACCTGCTGTCGGCCGAGGTGCAGCCGAGCATCGTCGTGTTCATCGTGATCTACGGCCTCGACTGGGTGGCGACCGTGCCGCCGACGATCGCCCTGTGCCGCGAGGTGTTCGGCGACCGCGGACCGCTCGTCTTCGGATGGGTGTTCGCCGCACACCAGATCGGCGCCGGCATCGCCTCGGTGCTCGCGGGCATCATGCGCGACCAGACCGGCCAGTACACGATCGCCTGGTTCGCGGCCGCCGGGCTCTGCGCGGTCGCCGCGCTGGTCAGCGCGACGATCCGCCGGCACCTCGTCTTCACCCACCCCTCCCGCCGCTGTCCCTCACACTCCACACCGCCCTCACC